>QHVP01000481.1:17649-26986 GCA_003222295.1 Acidobacteriota bacterium
GCCGCCCCCGCCGCGCAGTTCGAGCTCGCCCAGGACCTCGCGCTCAGCGGCGACTTCCGGCAGGCCATGGAGGAGTTCCAGCAGGTCCGCAATCGCTATCCCGAGAGCGAGTGGTCCCCGCTCGCCCTGGACCGGATCACCGCCCTCTATCGCCTCCACGGCGCGGGCAAGCCGACGTTCGCGCTCGACCCGTCGTATTCCATGGGGGCGGGCGACACTCTCAAGGACGTGCGCGCCATCCTGATGATGCCCTCGCGCACCTTGTGGGTCGCCTCGGACAAGGTGAAGAGCGCCATCCCGTTCGCTCCGGACGGCAAGATGGGACCGGGCCTGGCCGGCGAGGACCTGCAGAGCATGAGCCTCGCCCCCAACGGCGACCTGCTGGTGACGGCGGCGCGCGCGGTGCGCCTGGGCCCGCGCAACCTGCAGACCTTCGCCATCCCCGGCAGCAAGCCGGGCGAGACGGAGCCCCTGGAGAAGCTCGAAGCGGCGGCCGTGACCCCGTCCGGCTCCGTGCTCGTGTCGGACGAGAAGAAGAAGAAGGTCTTCCGGTTCGACGGGAAGCTCCAGTACCAGGCCCCGTTCCCGGACGCCAAGGAGCGCCAGATCAGCCGCATCGTCCTCGACGGCGAGGGCGGCATCGTGATGCTCGACCGCGACGAGAAGACGGTGCGCGTCCTGGCGGTCGACGTCGCCGTCGATGGGTTCCGGAACACCTACGTCGCGGACGAAGAGAGCGGCGTGCTCGTCTTCTCGCCGCAGGGCCAGCTCCTGGCCACCCTGGGCGGGGCGGACGTGCGCAAGGCGCGCGCGGTGACCCTCGACCCTTCGGGCGGCGTCCTCGTCTACGACGACAAGCTGCAACGAATCCTGAGGTTCAAATGACCGTCACCCGGCCGCGCTGGTTCCTGGTCGCTCTCGCACTCGCCCTGGCCGCTCCGGCCGCGCGCGGCCAGGAGGCCGCGCCCACGGGCGCGCTCTCCGAAGCGGTCCAGAAGGAGCTGGCGGCGGTCCAGGACCTCATCGCGCGCGCCACCGCCGAGTTCGAAGGCCCGCAGCAGAGCCGATCGATCGTGCAGTTCGACGAGATCGTCACCCGCCTCGAAGTGCTGCACCGCCAGGGCACGCTGCCCCCGCGCGGCCGCGAGATCCTCTCCACCGCCTACGAGATGCGCGCCCGCGCGTACTACAACATCGGCCTCCAGGAGAAGGCGGCGGAGAGCTTCCGTTCGCTCATCCAGCTCAGTCCGCAGTACGCGGTGAGCAGGGAAAAGGTCTCGCCCAAGGTCGTCGACTACTTCAACTCGGTGAAGAAGGCGCTGGTCGGCTACCTGGCCGTCTCCTCCAGCCCGGCCGGGGCGAGGGTCAGCCTCAACGGCGAGTTCCTGAGCCTCACCGATTTCTTCCCCCTGGAAGTGCTGGCCGGGGAGTACACCGTCGAGATCGCGCGCGAGGGGTATCGCACGGAGACGCGGACGATCAGCGTCGCGGCCAAGGCGACGGAGACCCTGCAGGTGGACCTGACGCGCACCCTGGCCAGCGCGTTCGTGGTCACGGAGCCGGCAGGCGTCGAGGTGTGGCTGGACGGCCAGCTCAAAGCGACGACCAGCGGCACCCCCGGCCCCGACCTGCTGGAGATGGTGAGAGCGAAAGGGCTCGACCCCGCCCGCGCCTCCGGCCGCACGGAGCTCGGCAACCTCTCGCTCGGCTCGCACAACCTCGAGTTCCGGCGCAAATGCTACGAGACGGTGAAGAGGCAGATCGAAGTGCCGGAGGCGCGGGACTACGAGACGGAAGGCATCAAGCTCCAGGATTCGGTGGCCTCCCTCCAGCTCCGCTCCGAACCGCCGGGCGCGCGGATCTTCCTCGACGGCGAAGCCATGGGCATCACGCCCAAGGATCTCGACGGCGTCTGCTCGGGCAAGCACCACGTCGAGGTCAAGCACACCTCGGGCAAGTTCGTCCAGGACATCGTGGTGAGCAAGGACGAGAGCGTCACCCTCGACTGCCCGATCCGGCCGAGCCTCGGCTACCTGGGGGTGATCGCGGAGAGCGCGGCCGGCGAGCGGTTCATCCCGGACGTCGAAGAGAAGCTGATCGAGAACCTCCAACAGAAGCTGACCGCGCTCAACTTCGTGCCCGCGCCGCGCGACACGGTGGACCGCGTGCTCGAATCCGAGAAGCTCACGCGCAAGGCGCTCCTGGCCGGCAGCGGGGTGGATCCCGACATCGTGCGCAAGGTCACGATCAAGCTGGCGGAGGCGCTGGAGGTGCAGGGCTTCCTGCTCGCGCTGCTGCCGGGCGAGAAGCTGCAGCGCACGGCCGTGCTCAACCTGCTGGCCGCGGGCAACACGATTCCGGACACGTCGGACGTGACCTTCGGCGAGTCGGCGTCGTACATGCGGTTCCTGGCCGCGGCGGATCGCAAGGCGACGCTCTACCGGCCCTGGACGGGGTTGATCACCGTGGACACGTCGATGTACGAGGGTGTGCCCGTGCTGCGCGTGGTGGCGGGCAGCCCGGCCGCGCAGGCCGGGGTGCAGGCCGCGGAAGTGCTGGCCGCGGTGGACGGCAAGGCGGTCAAGCAGACCTCGGACCTGCTGGGCGCGGTCGACGCCAAGAAGGCCAAGGACAAGCTGGCCCTTTCCTTGAAGGGCGCGGGCGGGGCCGCCCGCGCCGTCGATCTCACCCTGGCCGATACGCCGCAGGAGATCCCCCTCAACGATCCGTCCCTCCTCTACAACAAGGTGATGATCGACCTGCTGGCGCAGATCCAGGGCTATCCGGGCACGGAGACGGCGGCGATCAGCGTCGCGGCCAAGGCGACGGAGACCCTGCAGGTGGACCTGACGCGCACCCTGGCCAGCGCGTTCGTGGTCACGGAGCCGGCAGGCGTCGAGGTGTGGCTGGACGGCCAGCTCAAAGCGACGACCAGCGGCACCCCCGGCCCCGACCTGCTGGAGATGGTGAGAGCGAAAGGGCTCGACCCCGCCCGCGCCTCCGGCCGCACGGAGCTCGGCAACCTCTCGCTCGGCTCGCACAACCTCGAGTTCCGGCGCAAATGCTACGAGACGGTGAAGAGGCAGATCGAAGTGCCGGAGGCGCGGGACTACGAGACGGAAGGCATCAAGCTCCAGGATTCGGTGGCCTCCCTCCAGCTCCGCTCCGAACCGCCGGGCGCGCGGATCTTCCTCGACGGCGAAGCGATGGGCATCACGCCCAAGGACCTCGACGGCGTCTGCTCGGGCAAGCACCACGTCGAGGTCAAGCACACCTCGGGCAAGTTCGTCCAGGACATCGTGGTGAGCAAGGACGAGAGCGTCACCCTCGACTGCCCGATCCGGCCGAGCCTCGGCTACCTGGGGGTGATCGCGGAGAGCGCGGCCGGCGAGCGGTTCATCCCGGACGTCGAAGAGAAGCTGATCGAGAACCTCCAACAGAAGCTGACCGCGCTCAACTTCGTGCCCGCGCCGCGCGACACGGTGGACCGCGTGCTCGAATCCGAGAAGCTCACGCGCAAGGCGCTCCTGGCCGGCAGCGGGGTGGATCCCGACATCGTGCGCAAGGTCACGATCAAGCTGGCGGAGGCGCTGGAGGTGCAGGGCTTCCTGCTCGCGCTGCTGCCGGGCGAGAAGCTGCAGCGCACGGCCGTGCTCAACCTGCTGGCCGCGGGCAACACGATTCCGGACACGTCGGACGTGACCTTCGGCGAGTCGGCGTCGTACATGCGGTTCCTGGCCGCGGCGGATCGCAAGGCGACGCTCTACCGGCCCTGGACGGGGTTGATCACCGTGGACACGTCGATGTACGAGGGTGTGCCCGTGCTGCGCGTGGTGGCGGGCAGCCCGGCCGCGCAGGCCGGCGTGCAGGCCGCGGAAGTGCTGGCCGCGGTGGACGGCAAGGCGGTCAAGCAGACCTCGGACCTGCTGGGCGCGGTCGACGCCAAGAAGGCCAAGGACAAGCTGGCCCTTTCCTTGAAGGGCGCGGGCGGGGCCGCCCGCGCCGTCGATCTCACCCTGGCCGATACGCCGCAGGAGATCCCCCTCAACGATCCGTCCCTCCTCTACAACAAGGTGATGATCGACCTGCTGGCGCAGATCCAGGGCTATCCGGGCACGGAGACGGCGGCCTTCGCGCGGCTCAACCTCGCGATCTGCGCGATGCACTTCGGCGACTTCGCGGCCGCGCACGAGCACCTGCTGAAGGCGCGGGCGGAGCTGCCGGCGCGGCCCGGCCTGTCGCAGGGGACGGCCCTCTACTACCTGGGCCTCGCCCTGGAACGGCTCGGCTACAAGAAGGAGGCGGTGGACGCCTATCGCGCCGCCGCCGGCTTCAAGGACGCGACCCTGTTCAACAACGACGGACCGTCGGTGGCGCCGCTGGCGGCGCGGCGGGGGGGGAACTGAGCGAGGCCCGAGCGGCGGCACGCCTGATCTGGATCCGGCCGGATGGCCACGAAGTGGAGTTTCCGCTCGCCGCGGGCGTGCTCCTCGTCGGCCGCGACGAGGAGGCGGACATCCGCGTGGACGAGGCGCTGGTGTCGCGCGCCCACGCGCGCATCGAGCGTCGCGGCGGGGCCTTCTTCGTGCTCGACCTCGGCTCGACGAACCTCACGAAGGTGAACGGCGAGCCCGTGCGCGAGCGGGAGCTGCGCGACGGGGACGAGCTGCACTTCGCGCGCGCACGGTGCCGGTTCGTCTCTCCACCCGTCGATCCCGTCTCGGCGGGCGTCTAGCTTCGCGGGCGCGCGATCAGTGGCGGCGGGCGAAGCCGATGCCGCGCTCCACCTCCGCGATCGCCTGCCGGACCAGACGGAGGGCGGCCGCGCGATGGCCCCCTTTGTCGGGGGCGGCGGCGTCGAGCTGGGTGCGCGCCGCCTTCAGGGCATCGAGGGCCGCCTCCATGTGCGGCTGGTCCGCGCGGGCTTCCGTGGATGCGGCCAGGACGGCGGCGATCCCAACGGCGGGAGCGGCGGCGAGGAGCTCGCGGCGCGTGAATCGAGGCATGGGTTCGTCCTCCATGAAGGGCGCATCATAGCGCTTCAGGGCGGTCCTTCGCTCCGCTCCAGGGCGGTCCGATCCCATTTCCCGAGGTTCGCGGCCGCTTCGTAGGTCGACTGCGCGAAGGCGAGCAGGACGTCGTCCGGCGAGTCCGCAGCCCGCACGACGTCGTAGGGCAGGATGAACTCCTTCAGGTCCGTGCTGTAGAAGGCGCCCGCGGGCGAGACCGGGGCCGCCGGGAAGCCGCTCGGCTCCGGATAGGCGTAGGCGTAGAACGCGGGATACGCGATCGCGCCCCCGCCCGGCCAGAAACCGACACTGCTGACCTCGTGCGAGTAGGCCTCACGCGTCACCCGGTCCGGCAGGTTGGGAACGCCACCGGGATGCGTCGGGGCCGGCCTTCCCGAGAAGCGCGTCACGGCCAGATCGGGAGCGCCCCAGAAGAAATGGACCGGGCTGCACTTCCCGATGAACCGGGCCCGGAAGCGCTTGAGCACGCGGTCCGCCTGCACGAGCACGCGCCAGAACCGGTTCGTGTATTCGGGATCGTACGCCCGGTGGACCTCGTCCTCCGCGAACGGTATGGCTTCCACCACCTCGTTCGGCTTCGCGTAGATGGTCACGGGCAGGCCCAGCGCCGTCATCGCTTCCATGAGCCGCCGGTAGAACGTGGCCACGGATTGCGGCTCGAGGGGAACGCGCCCGTGTCCGCCGTCGCTGGAGAGGATGCGGAGCACGTGCGCGACGAAATCGAAGACGATCTCGAACGTCCGCCCGCCGTGCGGAATGGGCGAGGTGGTGAGCCCGACGGGCGTGACGTAGAGGGTGACGTGCCAGGAATGGTTCGTCCAGGTGGTCTGGGCCAGGCGGATCTTGCCCACGATCTGCGTCCACATGTGCAGGGTCGCGCAGGTGTCGCTCCAGGCCTCGAGGGGCAGGGGCGGCCAGAGCGCGTCGCCGCTGGGGGCGGCGCTCATGAGGCGAGCGCCTGGGCCAGATCGGCCACGAGGTCGTCCGGATGCTCCAGGCCGATGGAAAGGCGGAGGAGGCCCTCGGGCGCCCGCGTCCTCTCGCCCTCGACGGACGCACGGTGCTCGACGAGGCTCTCCGGGCCCCCCAGGCTGGTGGCGCGCGTGATGAGACGGAGGCGCGCCGCCACCTCGAACGCGCGGGCGCGGCCGCCGGGCACCACGAACGACAGCATCCCGCCCGCGTCCGTCATCTGCTTCGCGGCCAGCGCGTGCCCGGGATCGCGGGGCAATCCGGGGTAGTGGACGCGCTCCACGGACGGATGCTCGGAAAGGAAGCCGGCGACGGCCCGCGCGTTCGCGCAGTGCGCGCGCATGCGCCAGGGCAACGTGCGAATGCCGCGGAGGACCAGCCAGGCGTCGAAGGGCGCGGGAACCGCGCCGCCGCTGCTCTGGAGCGCGCGCAGCCTCTCGGCCACGCGCCCCTCTTCGCGCGTCACCACCACGCCGCCCATGACGTCGGAGTGGCCGGAGAGGTACTTGGTGGTGGAGTGCATGACGAGGTCCATTCCCAGCGCGAGCGGCCGCTGCAGGAACGGCGTCGCCCACGTGTTGTCGCAGGCGGTGAGGGCGCCGCTCGCCTTCGCGATGGCCACGACGGCGCGGAGGTCGGTGACGGCGATGGTCGGGTTCGAGGGCGTCTCCGTCCAGACCAGCCGCGTGGAGGGCCGCAGGGCCGCGCGCACCGCGCCGAGGTCCGTCATGTCGACGAACGAGACCGCGAGGCCCCAGGGCAGGAAGTGCTCGCGCAGGAGCTTGGCCGTCCCGAAATACGCGTCGAGGGGCGCGATCACGTGATCGCCGGGGGCGAGCGCCTGGAAGACGGCCATCGTGGCCGCCTGGCCGGAGGCGAAGGCCACCGCGGACGCGCCCTCCTCGAGCTGCGCCACCGCCGTCTCCAGCGCGCGCCGGTTGGGATTGGCGTCGCGGATGTAGGCGTATCCGGACGGGAACGTACCGTCCGGCGCCCGCACGAACGTCGTCGAAAGGTGGATGGCGGGCATGACGGCGCCCGTCACGGAATCGGGGGCGCCCCCCGCGTGCACGGCCAAGGTCTCGAACCGCAACTGGGCGCGCTCCTTTCTCGGACGCCGACCCTCCGACGGTATCACTGCGCGTCAAGACGCGCCCTTGCAAGGCCGCGGGCCCTGGCATACGGTAGGCGGCCTTCCGCAATGGCCTGGACCTGGTGATGCTCTCCATCCACCAGGACTTCGTCGACCCCGACCCGTCAAGTCCTTCGACGACCTCATGAAGGTGAAGGGCGACGAGCCCCCGATCGCGGGCTACACCGACGAGGACGCGTTCAAGTGGTGCATCGAGTCCATCGAGGCCTGCCTGCCCGCGGCGGAAGAGGCGGGGGTGATCTCCCTGGAGATGGAAGGCAAGGAGTCACCGGAAACCGCCGTGCCGAAGAGCCTGGACGTGCTGCGCGCCGCCTTCGCCTAGCCGATCTTCAGGCCACGCTCGGCGAACACCGAGGCCCCCACGAGCGCCGACGCCCCGCGCAGCCGCGGATGGTCCTCCGGGGCCACGGTCGCGATCTCGGTGTCGGCGGCAGCGGCGACCAGGACGCGCTCGGCCAGCCCTTCCCGCACCGCCGGTTCGATGAGGTCCCAGGCCGCCGTGATCTCGCCGCCGACGAGGATGCGCGCGGGATCGAGGGCGTTGACGATGGAGGCCAGCCCCAAGCCGAAGTAGCGGCCGGTCGCCAGCAGCGCGGTGACCGCCTTGACGTCGCCTCCGCGCGCGGCCGCGATCACGGACTCGACCGTCACTCGAGCCATGGCCGGGGAAATGGGTCTCTGCGGGGGAAAGGGCACGGAAAGGTACCGAGACAGCGTGGCCAGGTTCGACACGTAGGCCTCCCAACAGCCCAGGGCTCCGCAGGCGCACCACGGTCCATCGATGCTGAGGGGCAGGTGCCCGAACTCGCCGGCCGCGTTGTTGCGGCCCCGCAGGACCTCGCCCGCCATCACGATGCCGACGCCGACGCCGTCGGACACGCTCACGAAGACGAGGTCACCCGGCGGCTCGTCGCCGCGGGCGCCCCAGATGAGGGCCAGCGCGCAGGCCTTGGCGGCGTTTTCCATCTCGACCGGAAGCCCGAGCCGCTCGGCCAGCGGGTCGCGCAGGCGCACGTCGCGCCAGCCGAGCGAGGGCGCGCGCAGGACCACGCTGCCGGACCGGTCCAGCATGCCGGGGAAGGCCACGCCCACGCCGAGGCAGCGTCCCTTCTCCCCGTGGTCGGAGAGCAGGCGGTGGACCTCGGCCGCGAGGTGGGCCACGAAGGCCTGCGGCTCGCCATCGGTCTCGAAGCTGCGAACCGGCGTCAGCTCGCGGCCCACGAGGTCGGTGAGCAGGAGGAACGTGCGCGTGACACGGACGTCCACCGCGACCACGCAGCGGCCGCCGGAATCGAGGTGCAGCAGCGTGGGCTTGCGCCCGCGGTCGGCGGCGCCCGGCGCGCCTTCACGGACGAGGCCCTGCGCGATCAGGTCGCCCACGATGCGGCCGGCCGCGCTTCGCTGCATTCCCAGCAGGCGCGCAAGGTCGGCCCGCGAGATCGCCTGGTGGGCGCGCAGCAGGCGGAGCACGATCTGGCGGTTGATCGCCCGCGGCGTCTGACGCGTGGCCACCTTGAGATGTTTGGCGTGTACTCGGCGCACCTTGATCCGCCTGTGAATCTTGTTGGTCCAAATGGTAGTGGCGCGGCTCTGGCATGTCAAAGGCCGCGGCCGGAGGCCTCGACTATCTCCACAATCGTAGATGGCGGATCGAGATAACGCCTCCCGCCTTCCCCGTGGGCGGCCGAAGCCATCGTTCTTTTCTGTTGACATCCTGTGGAGGCGCGAGGATATTGTGCCTATACGTTTCTAAATCAAGGCCCGTTGCCGCTGCATCCGCCGGCGGCCGTCGCCGCGCGCCGAAGGAGACCTAATGAAGAGCAAGAACAGCCTCGGCAGGCTCGCCCTCCTGTTCGCCATGCTCGTGCTCGGTGCCCCCGGAGTGGGTGCGCAGGGCACGGGTGGCCGGATCTCCGGGACCGTCCTCGACTCTTCGGGCGCCGTGCTCCCCGGGGCGACGGTCACGATCGTGCAGGAGCAGACGAAGCTCACGAAGTCGACGACGACCGACAAGGACGGCGCCTACCTCTTCGTCAGCCTCCCCGTCGGCACCTACACCGTCTCCGCGGAGCTGTCCGGCTTCCGCAAGCAGGTCAAGAGCGGCTATACGCTCGTGTCCGACGGACGCGTCACCGCCGACTTCGCCTTGCCCGTCGGGCAGGTGAGCGAGGTGGTCGAGGTC
>QHVP01000067.1:0-9975 GCA_003222295.1 Acidobacteriota bacterium
GACGCCCGCCCGCACCATCATCTCGGAGGCCACCGAGCCCAGCGCGCCGCATCCGACCACCACGACGCGCGCGGTGCCCAGGCGCGCCTGCCCTTCGCGGCCGATGCCGGCGAAGAGCTCCTGGCGGGAGTAGCGCGAGGTGGTCACGACTCCTGCTCCTGGGCCAGGAAGAGGGCCGCGGACTTCATGGTGTCGACGGGCGCCTCCAGCCCCGTCCACGTCTCGAACTGCGCGACGGCCTGGGCCAGCAGCATCTGGAGGCCGTCGATGGTCTTGCCTCCGGCCGCCCGCGCCTCGCGCAGGAAGCGCGTCTCCAGCGGGTCGTAGATCATGTCCAGTACGACCGCGCCCGCGCGATGGAGGTCGGCGGGCAGCGGCGTCTAGTCGGCCGTGTCCCCCGATCCCACCGGCGTCGCGTTGATGAGGACGTCCCACGGGTACAGGGAGGCTTCGTGCAGGGCGCCCGACCCGCAGCCGAGCGCGGTCCCGACCTCTTCCGCCTTGTCCACGTCGCGGGCGAGGAGCGTCACGCGGGCCCCCTTGCGGATCAAGGCCAGGGCGGCCGCGCGGGCCGCGCCTCCCGCGCCGAGGATGACGACGTTGAGCCCCTTCACGTCGATCTTCTTCTTGAGGGGCACGAGCACGCCCGTGCCGTCCGTGGTCGAGCCGCGGAGCATCCCGTCGTGCACGACCACCGTGTTCACGCTGCCGCTGAGCGCGGCCGCCTCCTCGACCTCCTGCAGGTAGGGCAGGATCTCGACCTTGTAGGGCTGGGTCACGCTGAAGCCGGACAGGGCGAGAGCGGGCAGCGCCTCGATGAACGGCGGCAGCGCCTCCGCCTGCAGGGGCACGTAGACGGCGTCGAGGCCGCGCGCCTCCAGGGCGCGGTTGTGCAGGACGGGCGACAGGCTGCGCAGCACGTTGCTCCCGAGCACCCCGTAGACCTTCGTCTCCGCGGTCACGTTGCGCACGCGGTAGAGGTCGGCCATCACGGCCGCCGGGATCTGTCCGGGCGCGGACTCCGCGCCGCCGGCGGCGGAGGCATAGGTGAAGGGCGCGCCGTAGCGGCCGGCGAGGACGCGCGTGAGCGTGCCCAGCGGTCCCAGGGCCAGGGCGATGAGCGGAGTGCCGGCCTCGTCGCGCACGCGCGCGGCGAATTCGAGCAACCGGCCGACGTCCGCGATCGAGTGCGGCGTGACCACGATCTTCGCGATGTCCGCGCCCAGGTCCGTCATCTCGCGGTAGAGGCCGTCGAGGTCGTCGGGCATGCCCGCGGGGTCGTGGTGGGAGAGGATCAGCCCCTCCCCGACCTTCTCCACCATGACGTCGAGGAACCCGCTGCGCACCTCGATGTCGACGTAGTCGAACCTCCGCTTCACGCCCTCCAGCAGGGTCAGTCGGCGCCGGGGGTCGGCGTCGTCCCAGGCCCCACCCTGCGAAACGGCGCGGCAGGTGAGGACGAGGGGACGCGTACGGGCGCGCAGGATGGTGAGCAGGTCGAGGTCGATGACGCGGTCGGCGCGGATCTCGAAGAGGTCGGCCAGGGGGGCGAGCTCCGCCATGCGGGCCACCATCCCCGCCGTCGTCTCTTCGACCAGCGCCACGCAGATCTGCGTCATGGTCCCCAAAATCAAAAAGCCTCTTCAGGGTTCCCTGAAGAGGCCTCTCCTCGTCCGACCCTCCAGGACACCCGCTCCGCTCACGGCGGCCGGGTCTCCCGGTCCGCCGCTAGTCGTAGTGGCGGTGATGATGGAATGTCGGACGCCAGCGCTCGATTCTCATCCGTTCAGCCCAGGAAAGGTGATTCTAGGAGCCGCCCGCGCGCCTTGTCAAGCCACGTCAAAGTGGCGTCAAGAGGCGTCAAGCCGACCCTGGGCTCTTGACTCCCCGCCGATCTGGCCCCATGAAGTGAGGAGAGGGGCGCCATGAATGCCTTGAAGACGACGTTCCTGCTCGGAGCGATGACCGGACTCCTGCTCGCCATCGGCGAGCTCCTGGGCGGGCGCGACGGTATGACCCTGGCCCTGATCGTGGCCGGGGTGATGAACTTCGGCGCCTGGTTCTGGAGCGACAAGATCGTCCTGCGGATGTACAACGCGCAGCCGGTGGGTCCAGAGGAGGCGCCGGAGCTGTTCGCGATCGTGCAGGGCCTCGCCCAGAAGGCGGGTGTGCCCATGCCGAGGCTGTACGTGATTCCCGACCCGGCCCTCAACGCCTTCGCCACCGGGCGCGGACCGTCGCACGCCGCGGTCGCGGCCACCGTCGGGATCGTCAAGGCCATGGACCGCGAGGAGCTGGAAGGCGTGCTCGCCCACGAGCTCTCGCACGTCATCAACCGCGACACCCTCGTCTCCACGGTGGCGGCGACGCTCGCGGGTGCGATCTCGTTCCTGGCCCATTCCTTCATGTTCCGGGGTCGCGACCGCGACGACGGGGGCAATCCGCTCGCCGCCCTGGTCGTGATGATCGTCGCCCCCCTCGCGGCCATGCTGATCCAGCTCGCGGTGAGCCGATCGCGTGAGTACGGAGCGGACGCGAGCGGAGCGCGTCTCGTCGGTCATGCGGAGGGGCTGGCGCGGGCGCTTGCCAAGCTGCGCGACGCGTCCCAGCGCATCCCCATGCACAACGCGGATCCGGCCACCGCGCACCTGTTCATCGTGAACCCGCTCACCGGCAGTTCCCTCGGCCGCCTCTTCAGCACGCACCCGCCGCTGGAGGAGCGGATCGCCCGACTCATGGCCATGAAGGGCCAGCTTGGCTGAGGGCAAGCCGCCCGTCGAGGTCGAGCTGACCTGGGAGGGCGCCCTCCGCTTCCGCGGCCGCGCGGGCCGGGCGGCCGTGGTCGTCGACTCCGAAGGGAGCGCCGGCCCTTCGCCCGTCCAGGCCCTGGCCCTGGCCCTGGCCGGCTGCATGTCCGTCGACGTCGTCCACATCCTGGAGCGCGGCCGGCAGCCTCTCCGCGGCCTGCGCGCGCGTCTCCGCGGGGAGCGGGCGCCGGAGGATCCGCATCGGCTCGTGCGCGTGGATCTTCGCTTCGACGTGACGGGAGAGGTCGCGCCCGACAAGGTCGAGCGCGCCATCGCCTTGTCTCGTGAGAAGTACTGCTCGGTCTGGCATTCCCTGCGCCAGGACATCGAGTTCACGACGTCGTTCGAGGTCAGCGCGGCGGAGTAGAGCGAGGACGACCCCGACGAGGATGGTCCGGGCCGACGAACCCGCGTCCCATCGAAGGGGGTTCTGCCTGTCCACGGGAGGGCACGGTCCAGCAGCCTACCGCGTTGCCTCCCATCAACCTTCTCCTGAGCGCGACGAGCTCAGGGCAGCGCGGCCGAGAGCAGGCGCACGGCGTTGCCGCCCATGACCTTGGCCACGTCCTCGTCGGAGAACCCGGCCGCGAGCAGCGCGTCCGTGAGCCCGACCAGGCCCGCGGCGTCGAAGGGGACGGACACGGTGCCGTCCCAGTCGGAGCCCAGGCCCACGTGGTCGACCCCGGCCACGTCCACCGCGTAGCGGATCGCGCGCGCGACCGCGCTTGCGTCCTGAGAGGTTGCGCAGGTTGTCGCAGGTGCCCTTGACTCCGGTATGGGAGACGACCACCGGGCGCTGGGCCAGGGCCACCGCGTCCGCGATGGTGCGCGGCGAGGCGTGGGCGAGGTCGAGCAGGATCCGCCGCTCCTCCAGCCGCCGCAGGAGGGCAAGGCCGCGCCCAGTGAGCCCGCCCTTCGTGACGCCGTGCGCCGAGCCCGCCCATTCGTTGTCGAAGAAGTGCGTGGGCGCGATCATGCGGAACCCGGCCGCGAAGAGCGTGTCCACCGCGCCGAGGTCGCCCTCCAGCGCGTGCGCGCCCTCCAGGCCCAGCAGCCCGGCCGTGATCGCGGGCTGCGTCCGGCGGCGGTCGAGGTAGCCCGCGACGTCCGCGCGCGTGCGCAGGATGGTGAGGCGGCCTTCCGATCGCGCGGCGGTGTCCTGGAGCTTGCGCGCCTGGTAGAGAGCACGCTCGCGCAGGCTGTTCCAGGTGCGCGGGGGCCAGCGCTCGACGATGGCCAGGGCCGTGATCATGTCGCTGCGGTCGTCGTTGCGCTGATTGTTGAGGCCGCGCGGGGTCTTGGTGACGACGGTGAAGGCCTCGATGGCCACGTTGCCGTCGATCAGGCGGGGCACGTCGACGTGGCCGCGCTCGGATCGCTGGTCGAGGTCGCGGGCCCACAGCAGCGAGTCGGCGTGGAGGTCGACGATGGTCAGGCGGCGGTGCAGGGCGATCGCGCGCGCCGAGGGCGTCGGATGCACGCGAGGGTGCACGGTGTTGTAGTGGCGCTCGAGGGCGGCGGGAACGAAGGCGAACACGGCGGCCACGAGCACGAGCAAGGCAACGAGGATCCCTGTCCGTGCCCGCGTCATTCGATCGGCGTCATTCCGTCGGCTGTCCGGTCGCGAAATCGGACAGGCTTCAGCGCATCAACCGGGCGCAAAGGCATCCTCGTCGATCGCCAGCGAACTCGGTCGGGGCCAGTTGCGCCCCATACCGGAGTGGATGCCTCCCGAACGACATCCCCGCCATCCTCCAGCCTGCGGATTCCATAGTACAGGTTCGCTTCGTAGCCATTGTGGGCGCGACAGCGCAGCTGGATGTTCTCGACCGTGGCCTCGCCGCCCACCGCACACGGCACGACGTGATGGAACTCGAGGAAAGCGCGGGTCTCGCACCGCCTTCCGTTCGTACTCACGAACGCGCAACGACCCGCGTCGCGGCGGGACACGGCTCGTCTCACCTGCGCCGTGGGCTTGCGCGCCGACCCCGAAGTCGCCTGACTCGGCCGTGGCCGGTCCGTGGTCGCGAACTTCTTCCTTTCGAGATCCGCGACCAGAAGCGTCAGGGCGCGATCGACAATCGCGGCCGTATCGCCATTGGGAACGGCATGCCGAAGCAGGTCCTGCGCGCGCCGCAGCTTCGCGCACGTCTCAGCGCTGGCGGTGAAGCGCACTTCGTAGCGCTCCGCGGCAAGCGGGCGCACGACTGCTGGACGCGCGGGTGGGGTGACCGGCGTGACCAACGGCATGACGGCCACCTCGGCAGGCAAGCGGCCCGACGCGACCGGGTCCGGCACCGTCGGCGCTGCGACACTCGACATGGACGTCGCACCGCTCGCCGTGGTCCTCTCTGGAACCTTGCGCACGGACGACGGAACGTCGGGCCGCGGTGCGTGCCGGGCCACCAGCTCCTCGACCTGTCGCTTGCTCCGGCCGGCGGCCGCGTTCAGCAGCCGGTTGGCCGTCTCGTCCGTCAGATGGGGTGCGACGAGTCGCACGGTCGTGAGGTTGAGGGTGCCTTCACCGAGCATGCGCAGGATGCGCGGATACTTCCGCGCCGTCCGCGCGGCCAGGATCCGGTGGTAGGCCTCGTGCTCGGAGAGGCGCAGGACCTCCGTGCAATAGGCGAAGAGCGAAGGGAAGCCCGCGGCGAGATGGAGATCTCGGGCCTCGAACTCCGCGAGATGGGTCACGAGGCCGACCGTCGTTTCACGCCCGGAATGCGCCAGGCGAGCGAGAGCTTCGGTCAGCTCGATGTTCGTGAGATGGGATGGTGTGTGGTTCGACATGGACCTTGATACCACGGCGATTTCCTGGGGCCGCGTGTGGATCTCCGTGCGCGAACGCCGCGCGCGATCGCGCCGGCGCGCCCCGGACATCGATCGACGGCGGGAGCGAACGCAGGCGAACGGAGCGACCCATCCACGATGGGTCACGGCCGCTCGGATGATCGGTCCAGAAAATCTGTCAAGACTTTTCTTGCGACCGCTGCATTCTTTTGAGGGCGGCAATACCTTCGCACCGCCAGCAACCGACCGCGCGCCTGGTGGGCCGCGCAAGCTCGCGCGACCGACGCGCTTAGCAAATGGGACGCTGCGGCCAGATCGGTTGTCCCCTACCGAACGCCGTCTACAACCGCAGGGCCACCGCCACCCCGTCCCGGGTCGGGTTGATGCTGGTGAGGAACCCGCGGTGCGCGAACAGGCGCGCCGTGAACTCCTTCACCCCGGCCGTTGCCGGCTTGCCGTCGTCTTCCCCGTCGAGCACGCGGCCGGACCAGAGCACGTTGTCCGTGATGAAGAGGCCGCCCGGCCTCAGGTGCGCGTGGGCCAGCTCGACGACGGCCGGGTAGCCGTCCTTGTCGATGTCGTTGTAGATGATGTCCCACGTCCCGCCCGCGGCGCGGAGGGCGGCCGTCGCTTCCTGGCGGTGGTAGGTCACGCGGTCCCACACGGCGGCGCGGGTGAGGAAGCCTTCCGCGAGCCGGATGTTGTCCTCCGCCAGCTCCGTGCAGTGGACGGAACTGCCCGGCCCCGCCGCCCGCGCGAAATGCAGCGCGGAATAGCCGTACCCGGATCCCAGCTCGAAGATGCGGCGGGCGCCGATGGAGCGCGTGAGGACTTCGAGCAGCCGCCCCACCAGCGGGCCCACGATCGGAAAGCGCCGCGCCCGCGCCATCTCCTCCATCTCCAACCGGACGGGATCGCCGTCGTCGTACCGGCGCCGGAGGTATTCCTCGATTCGTGGGTTGACGATCTCGGTCATGGCGTGCCTCTTACGTTCCCGGGCTCCCGAGGTTCAGGAAGAGATGGCCGAGGAAGTCCGCGCCCGTGCCCAGGAGGAGGTGGGCGAGGAAGAACACGGCCGCGCCGAGCCATATCCAGTACAGCCGGGGGCTGTACTTCAGGTGCATGAAGAAGGAGACGACGAGGCCGGCCTTGGTGACCGCGATCAGCATCGCCACCGGCGTGTTCCAGATCCCGAGGTCGAGGTAGCTGGCGGCCACCGTGACCGCCGTCCCCACCATCAGGGCGAGGAACACGAGGATGTAGGTGCCCACGGGGACCACGTGGTCGTGGGGCTCGGCGTGGGGGTCGGCGGCGTGCTCAGGCATGGTGCGGGATCAGGTAGAGAAGGGGGAAGAGGAAGATCCAGACGATGTCCACGAAGTGCCAGTAGAGGCCGGTGACCTCGACGGGCGTGTAGTAGGCGGGGCCGAACCGTCCGTGCCCGGCCTTCCAGGCCATGATCGCGATGATGGGCACGCCGATGATCATGTGCAGGGCGTGCAGGCCGGTGAGGCCGAAGTAGAGGGCGAAGAAGAGCTCGGAATGCCGCGCGGTGTCCGCGCTGAGCGCCTCGCCGTGGGCGCCGTGCAGGCTCTCCGCGCTGTAGCGCGGACCGGGTACGAGGTCGTGATGGAACTTGTCCGCGTACTCCACGACCTTGATGCCGAGGAACACCGAGCCCAGCGCGATCGTGAGCAGCAGGAAGAGCACGGTCGCCTTGCGCTTGCCCAGCGCCGCCGCGTGCACGCCCAGGGCCATGGTGAGGCTGGAGCAGATGAGCACGGCGGTGTTGATCGTCCCCAGCTTCACGTCCAGGTGATGGCTGCCCGCGGCGAAGGCGTCGTAGTAGACGTTCCGGTAGATCGCGTAGGCGGCCAGCATGCCCCCGAAGAACATGATCTCCTGGGCGATGAAGACCCACATGCCGAGCAGGGACGAGTCCTTCTGCGTCGCCATGGTGTCGAAGTGGTGACGCAGCGCGGGGTGATGGGCGACGACGGGTGGCGTCTCGCTCGGGCTAGACAACCGTGGCTCCCTCCTCCGAACCGTATTCGTAGGTACGGGCGGTGACCACCGGCTGCCCCACGAAGTTCTCCGTGGGCGGTGGTGACGGGATCTCCCATTCCAGGCCGCGCGCGTCCCAGGGGTTGGCGCCGGCGCGGGGGCCGTAGCGCATCGACCACGTGAAGTAGACGAGCGGCAGCAGGTATCCGAGGGCCAGGATGGAGGCGCCCGCGGAGGACATGACGTGCAGGATCTGGAACTCCGGCGGGTAATAGTGGTAGCGCCGAGGCATGCCCAGGTAGCCGAGGATGAACTGGGGTCCGAAGGTCAGGTTGAAGCCGGCGAAGATGATGATGGCCCCGACGCGTCCCCAGGCCTCGGGGTAGAGCCGCCCGGAGATCTTGGGCCACCAGTAGTGGAGGCCTCCGAGGTAACCCATGATGGCCCCGCCGACCATGATGTAGTGGAAGTGCGCGACGATGAAGTAGGTGTCGGTCAGGTGCACGTCCAGGCTGAGGGAGGCCAGGAAGAGGCCGGTGAGGCCGCCGATGGTGAAGAGGCCGATGAAGCCCAGCGCGTAGAGCATCGGCGTGTCCAGCGAGATCGATCCCTTGTAGAGGGTGGCCGTCCAGTTGAACACCTTCACCGCGGAAGGGATCGCCACCAGGAAGCTGATGCCGGAGAAGACCAGCCCCAGGTAGGTGGACTGGCCGGACACGAACATGTGGTGTCCCCACACCAGGAACCCCAGCATGGCGATGGCCAGGCTCGAGATCGCGATGAAGCTGTAGCCGAAGATCTGCTTGCGGGACATGCCCTGCACGAGCTCGCTGATCACGCCCATGGCGGGCAGGATCATGATGTACACGGCCGGGTGCGAGTAGAACCAGAAGAGGTGCTGGAACAGGATGGGGTCGCCGCCCAGCGCGGGATCGAAGATCCCGAGGTGCAGGCCGTTCTCGAGCGCGACCATCAGCACCGTCACCGCGATCACCGGCGTGCCCAGGATCATGATCAGGCTGGTCGCGTAGTGCGCCCATACGAAGAGGGGCAGCCGCCACCAGGTCAGCCCGGGGGCCCGCATCTTGTGGATGGTCACGATGAAGTTGAGCCCGGTCAGGATGGACGAGAAGCCGGTGATGAAGATGCCGAGGCCGGTGGCGATGACGTGGGTGTTGGAATAGTGCGTGCTGTAGGGGACGTAGAACGTCCAGCCCGTGTCCACCCCGCCCGCGATCATGGCGTACATCGTGAATGCGGCGCCCGCGATGTAGACGTATCAGCTCAGCAGGTTGATGCGCGGGAAGGCGAGGTCCTTCGCCCCGATCATGATGGGGATGAGGAAATTGCCCAGGGTGGCGGGGATGGACGGGATCAGGAAGAAGAAGACCATCACCACGCCGTGCATGGTGAACAGCTTGTTGTAGGTCTCCGACTGCACCATGTCCCCGGGGGGCGTGAGCAGCTCCAGCCGGATCAGGGTCGCGAAGATGCCGCCGATCGCGAACATCACGGTGATGCTGGCCAGGTACAGGAGCGCGATGCGCTTGTGGTCCACGGTGAGGAGCCACGACTTGATGCCGTAGCTGACGTTGAGGTAGTTGACGGGCTCCCTCACCGGCAACGTCGGCCGCTCCGGAGGCGGCGGACCGCTCGGACGTCCTTGGGGCTCGGGGACTCCTCCGGCATGTGTGCTCATCGCTTGGGGGCGCCCTCCTGCAGCTTGATGCCGCCCGCGCCGGGCACGATCGTCGCCTCCGCTCCCGGCTGTTGCAGGGACTGGATGTAGGCGATGAGCTGCATCACGCCCTCCTCGCTCACCAGCCCCTGGAAGGTCGGCATGATGGGCTGGTAACCGTCCACCACCTTGGCCGTCGGGCTCAGGATCGACTCGCGGATGTAGTCGGCGTCCGCGACCACCGTCGCCCCGCCCGTGAGGCGGACGGTGCGCCCGAACAGCCCTTCCAGCCGCGGTCCCCGCCCTTGCGAGTCCGCGCGATGGCAGGTGATGCAGGCCAGGGACTGGAACAGCTTCTCGCCTTCCTGCGCGGGCGAGCCGGTGGCGCCGCCGGCCAGCCAGGTCTGGAAGGCGGCCGGCTCCATGACCGTGATGGAGCCGATCATCTGCGAGTGCTTCGTGCCGCAGTACTCCGCACAGAAGAGGTGGTACTCGCCGACTCTGGTGGCCTCGAACCAGGCCGTGGTGTAGCGGCCGGGGACCGCGTCCTGCTTCACCCGGAAGGCGGGAATGAAGAAGCTGTGGATGACGTCCTCCGACGTCATGGTGAGCTTGACCGCCACCCCGACGGGCACGTGCAGCTCGTTGATCTCGCGCTGGCCGGTCATGTGCTGCGTCTTCCACATCCAGCGCTTG
>QHVP01000067.1:10305-14249 GCA_003222295.1 Acidobacteriota bacterium
AGGGTCAGCACCCCGCCGACGCGCAGAAGGGCCATGACCGATTTACCGTAGCGTCCGAGCTCGGGATCGTAGTGGTAGCAGTACAGGAGGAGGCGGTCCACGGGCGAGAGGATCCGGCCCTGTGAGGCCTCGACGATCGCGAAGCGCAGGTCCTTGGGCGCGTACTCCACTCCGTACAGGTAGCGGGCCAGCCGTCCGTCGGCGGTGAGGACCATGACTCCGCTGGCATGCGCATACTGCTTCGTCCGCTCGTCCCAGGCGTAGCGGAAGCCGACGGCGCCGGTCAGACGGCGGATCGCCGCGGCGTCGCCGGTGAGGAAGTGCCACGCCGCCGCCGCGCCCGGCTTCTTGTAGCGACGGAGGTAGGCCGCCTTCTTGGCCGCCGCGAGCTCCGGCGTCTCCTTCGGCTCGAAGCTCACGGTGACGACCTCGAAGTCGCGGCCCGGATCGAAGGCGAGCACGTCGAGCGCGCTGGCCAGGCCGTTGAGGGTCACCGTGCAGAGCATCGGGCACTCGTAATAGGCGAGGGACAGCACGACCGGACGCCGGCCGAAATAGTCACCGAGCTCGACCGTCCGCCCGGACTCGTCGCGGAAGACGGCGTCGAGCGGCACCGTGTCGCCGAGGTGTTGATCGAACCCGACGTCGCGCAGGATCCTCGGTGCCTCGGCCGCGGGCGGGGCCGGAGACGGCTGATCGCGGTTCCAGGCCGCGGCCGGACCGGCCAGGGCCAGGATCAGCGCCACGGCGGAGGCGACGGACCAGCCTCGGCTCATGGGTGATCTCCGGATGGGCTCACCGTCGGGGACGGAGACAGGGCGGGCGGGGGCACGGGCGCGGAGTCGGTCGGCACGCGCCCTTCTCCAGTGCCCGCGGGCGCCGCCGCCGGGCCGGCCGCCGCCGCCTGCCGCTCGACATAGAGCCTCATCGCCTGGTCGATCGGGATGCGGACGACTCCCGCCGCCGGATCGACCCACCCGTAGGTCTGCAGGACCTCACGCTCCTGCTCATGCAGGGTCTGGAGATCGAGGAAGGGCTTCGACTGCAGCCGCACTCCCTGCGGCTGCCGCTGTTCGGCGGAGAAATACAACGCCGGCCGCGGTGGATCGCGTGCCTCTTCGCGCCCGCGCAGGAAGACGAGGAGCCAGACGCAGACGGCGCCGGTCACCACGCTGACCAGGCCGAGGCCGATCGCCCATCGCACGACCACGCGCGGGACCACGTCGGCGCGCTCGAAGCGCAGGTCCAGCGCGTCCGCCACCCGCCGCTCGTCGTGCGGATCCGTGGCCGTCATGCGCCTGCCTCCGCCAGCATCTCGCGCACCTCGGGCTCACCGAGCGGGAGCAGCGGCCGCGTCTTGAGCTGCCGCGCGAACACGCCCAGCCACACGCCCCCGATGCCGATGGGCAGCGTGAAGTCGAGCCAGTGCAGGTCCAGCCCCGCGTGCGGGAACTCGGGCCGCACCAGCCAGAAGAGATCCACGATGCGCACGGCCAGGATCGCGAGGGCGACCGTCCCCACCGCCTTCGCCCGGCGCTTCACTCCGCGCGAGAGCAGCACGAGGAAGGGCACCGCGAAGTGGAAGACGACCAGGAACAGGCCGACGAGCCGCCAGCCCCCCTGGAACCGCCGCAGGTACCAGGGGATCTCCTCGGGCAGGTTCCCGGACCAGGTGATCAGGAACTGCGAGAACGAGAAGTAGGCCCACACCATGATGAAGGCGAGCATCAGCTTCCCGAGGTCGTGCAGGGTATCCGCGTTGGCGACCGCGCTCAGCGGCGGCTCCATCCCGATCCGCGAGATCACCACGATGCAGAGGGCGAGCGCGGACAGGGCCTGGCCGATCATGAACAGCATGCCGTAGATGGCGGAGAACCACCGCGGGTCGAGCGACATCGCCCAGTCCACGGACATGAAGGTGATGGTGAGGCCCATCAGCAGGAGGCCGCCGCCCGAGATGCTGCGCAGGAGGCGGGCCCGCCGGAGGTCCATTCCCGTGTCCGAGTCCAGCGACACGCGGCTCAGGACCCGGGCCAGCAGGAACCAGACCGCGAAATAGAAGACGGCGCGTCCCAGGAAGAACGGGACATTGAGGTAGGCCTGCTTGAGGTCGATGGCGTGGCGGATCGTCGGGTCCGATTGCGCGGATCCGGCCCAGGGATAGATCCGCTTGAGCCCGAGCACGACGGGAAGGAAG
Organism: Acidobacteriota bacterium; assembly: GCA_003222295.1. Lineage (GTDB taxonomy): Bacteria > Acidobacteriota > Vicinamibacteria > Fen-336 > Fen-336 > AA29. Next base: position 12,503 of record QHVP01000067.1, read on the forward strand.
AGCAGCACGAGGACGGGAACCGTCCGCGTGCCCGCTTCCAGCAGCCGCCGGATGGCCAGGCCCCAGCGTCCTCCCGTGAGGTGCTGGATCATGAGCAGGGACAGGCACCCGAGCGCGATCCCGTTCCAGAAGAGGAACGCGAACAGGTACGAGTGGAAGAACTGCGTGGGGCTGACGAGGGCGCCCATGAGGCTCGCGATGAGGCCGGCGGCGCCGCCCACGAAGGCGCGGCGCTCCAGCACGTCCACCTGCGGGGGCACCGGATGGCTCGTGCTGCTCACGGGTGCTCCGGGGCGGGCGAAGCGCTCGGCGGCGGCGATGCCAGGGCGCGGCGACGGTCGGACGGCACGTCTTCGAGGCGCGCGTCCTCGCTGAGCTGCAGCGCGCGGAGGTAGGCGACGATCGCCCACCGGTCGGCCACCGTCACCTGGGCCGCGTAGTCGGGCATGGCCCCGAACCCGCTCGTGATCACGTCGAAGAAGTAGCCCGTCTTCTCGTTGCGCAGGCGGTCGATGTGGAAGGAGGGCGGGCGCCGATACCCGCGCTGAACGACCATCCCGTCTCCGCGCCCGGTCTGGCCGTGGCAGGGCGTGCAGTAGATCCCGTACCGCTGCTGTCCGCGCCGCAGGAGGGCGGGGGTCACGGCCACGGGCAGGACGTCGACGGGCATCGCGCCCTGCTTGCCCGTGAAGTAGGTCGCATCCGCGCGCAGCTGTCCGCGCGCCACCGTGTCCTCGACGAGGGGACGCGCCGAGCGGTCGTCGCCGAAGAAATCCGACGGGCGGAAGGCCTTGTACTTGGGCTGGTCGTGCATGTCCTGCCGGCAGCCCGCGGCGGCGGCGATAAGGCCCAGCACGAGCGCGGCGTCGCGCGCCTTCATCACCGGTCGACCTCGGACACCGAGCGCGGCCCCAGGCTGAGCAGGAAGCTCCAGGTCCGATCCGGGTCGAACCTGGGATCGCCGGCCTCGATCACGATGAAGAAGCGGTCCTTGCTGGCACGGGCGAACTGCGGGACGTTGAACACCGGGTGGTAGGGCTCGGGAAGGCCGTTGAGGGCCAGCATGCCGAGCACGGCGGTGCCGGCGGCGAAGAGGATCGTCGTCTCGAAGGTCGGCACGATGAAGGCGGGCCAGCTGTGGATCGGGCGTCCGCCAATGTTGAGCGGGTAGGCGATGGTCGCGCTCCAGAACTGGAGGCCATAGCCGGCGAGGCAGCCCGTGATGCCGCCGAGCAGGACGAGGAAGGGGAGCCAGGAACGGTGATGGCCGAGGGCCTCCGCCAGCTCCTCGATCGGGTAGGGCGAATAGGCGTCGACCTTCTTGTAGCCGGCCTCGTGCACGCGCCGCGCCGCCTCCACCACTTCGGTGGGCCCTTCGAACTCCGCCATCAGCCCCCACAGGGGCGGCGCGGCGGCGGGGGCGCTCATCCCTGCTCCTCACGCACTTCGGCCCCGGAAGAGGCCGATGGTGCCGATGTAGGTCGACCAGTCCCAGAAGGTCGGGTGGTACATCCCCCACGACGAAGGCAGGAAGTCGCGGTGCAGGCTGGTCACGATGATCACGAACCGCTCCAGCCACATCCCGACGTTCGTGAACATCGCGCAGATGAACAGGCCCACGCTGCTGGTGCGCACGTTCTTGATCCAGAGGAACTGGGGCGAGATCACGTTGCAGACGATGAGCGCCCAGTAGAAGTGCTTGTAGGGGCCCAGCATCCGGTTCTTGATCATGTAGGCTTCGAACTGG
>QHVP01000482.1 GCA_003222295.1 Acidobacteriota bacterium
CGTGCGGAGGTGGCGGGTGAGCATGCGCGTGTCGATCTCGCTGATGCCGACGATTCTGTTCTCGTCGAGGTACTGATGCAGCTCCCCGGACGCGCGCCAGGACGAGGCCCGCACCGAGGCCTCGCGCACGATGAACCCCGCCACCTGCGGCCGCACGGACTCCACGTCCTCCCGGTTCACACCGTAGTTCCCGATGTGCGGGTAGGTCATGGTCACGATCTGTCCGGCGTAGCTCGGGTCGGTCAGGACCTCCTGGTAGCCGGCGAGCGCGGTGTTGAAGACGACCTCGCCCGTCGTCTCTCCGGCGCGACCGAAGGAGCGTCCTTCGAAGACGGCGCCGTCCTCGAGAGCCAGGATGGCCCGGTGGCCGCGGCTGCTCACGGGCGGGGCGGGTTGGACGCGGGGTTGGCGAGACATGGCGACCCGGATGTCGGGCCGGGAAGTCATTTTACACGAGGGTGAGGATCAGCGCTTCGGCTGTGGGCAGTGTACGACCGTGCGCCGCTCACGCCTACGCCTCATGATGTCGCCCGTGTGGCAGCGTGCCACAGTTCCAGGACGCCGAGATCGTTCGCCCAGCGCTCGATGTACGCGCGGTCCAAGTCTCGCCCCTTGACGTCGGCGATTCCTCGGACGTCAGTGAGCTGCCGCTCCGATCCGCCGCCCTTCTTCGCCCATTCGAGCTTGGAGACGATCGTGTCTTCCGCCGTGGCCACCGCGACGTGAGGGACGTCGGCGAGATCGACATGCTGCCGGCGGCGGAACTCCTCGCGACTGAACGGCCGGTCCTTGCGGATGATGAGGTCGAGCTTGAACGCGGTACCCGTATCGATCACGTTGAACTGGCGCCGGGTGCGAAGGGCATCGCGCGCGGTCGCGAGGTCGACGTAGAAGCCGGCCGCGGACAATTCGTGGACCAGGCGGTCGAGCGCTTCAGGCGCCGGATCGATCACGATGTCCGCGTCGAGGGTCGTCCGAGGCCGTCCATGGAAGCTGCTCGCGATAGAGCCGGCGACCATGTAGGGAATGCCGTAGGCCGGTCACGGCTCGACGAGGTCCCCGTCGGGCCACACCTTCCGGACGAGCTCGTCGCCCAGTACGAGCCGGGCGAAGGCCAGGCGCTGGCGCTCTTCGTCGTATTCGGGATGGCGGTGGCGGATACCCGACATGGCCAGGCTCCGCGCCCGCTCGTTGAGCCGGAACATCGCGGCGACGCGGCCCGCCCCACCCATCCTCCGGTAGGCTTCGATCTGGACGCGATGGGCGTCCGCGCTCGTGTCGCCGAAAGTCTCCACGCGACAGATCTTGCCACGATACCGCGCACGGCGGGACCGCGCTATCGCTTCAGCGTGGCGGGCCAGTTCTGGACGACCGTGAGTCACCCTACAGCTTTAGCCAGCACCATTCCTTGGTGTAGGGGACGCGGCTCATGCGGTAGCCCGACTTCGATCCCACGACGACGGTGTCGCTCCAGTTGAAGCCGCATCCGTGCTCGGGGTCGTAGAGCCCGGGCTCCTCGGAGAAGCACATGCCCTTCTTCAGCATGGTGTGGTCGCCCAGCGAGATGTAGGGCGACTGATGGCCTTCCACGCCCTCGCCATGACCGGGCCGGTGGTAGATGTACTTCTGCACGCCCTGGGCGACCTGGTACTTGTGGATCTCGTAGGCGACGTCCGAGCAGGTGCGGCCGTCGACGGAGAGCTCGACCTGCATGTCGCAGGTGTGCTGGCTGACCTCCCAGAGCTTCTGCATGTGCGGGTCGAAGTTGGCGCTCGCGTCCGCGATGATGTACGCGCGGTAGTTCTCGCCTCCGTAGCCGCCGATGGAGGCCCCACCCTCGACCTGGAGCGCCATGTTCTTGCCGATGCGATTGAATTGCGGCTGGTTCGGATGCGGGAACGCGGTCAGCGGCCCCACGCGGCATCCGACGCCGATCGCGCTCGCCACCCCGTGATGGAGGGCGCCGTTCTTGAGGTCCAGCTCGGAGTAGAGGATGTCGTTGATCCAGGTCGTGGTGGCCTGGCCCACCTCGTAGTCCGTGACGTCGGTGCCGTGGGTGAGGATGTAGTCGCGGGCAAAGCCGTGGGCACGGTCGAAGTACACGTAGGCCCGCCGCCAGAGGGCCAGCTCCTCCGGCGTCTTCACCCAGCGCATCTTCATCAAGGTGTCGGAGATGTTCACCCATTCGAGGCCCGGCAGGATGTCCTTCGCCTTGGCCAGCTCGGAGGGATACAGCTCGCCGTCGATGCCGATGCGCGTGCCCTGGACCTTGTGCTCCTTGATGCCCTCGAGCAGGAAGCGGAAGAGGTCGACCGTCTCGCCCTGCTGGACCTTGCCCTCGTGCGGGAACGCGCCTTCGCCGTGGAGGAAGTCGAAGTACATGCGCCCACCTCCGAACCACCAGGTGGTGACGCTGTCGCGGTCGAGGCCGGGGTACATGAACCAGGGATCGGCGTCGTCCTTGTTCATGAACGTGGCCTGGGGACGCTCCGTGGTGGTGTGCCAGTACCCGGTGAGGTACATGATGTTGAGGGGATCGCGCACCAGGAAGGCCTGGATGTCCCGCGCGGCCAGCGTGTCCTTGAACCGCTTCACCGTCGCCTTGTTCCAGTCCAGCGAGAGGCGGTCATAGGTGGCGGGAGCGGGCGGGCCCTCTTCGCCGGTGGTGGCCTTCACGAAGAGCTTCTCGCTGGCCCCGGTGGCCTCGGCGCGCAGGATGTCGCGAAGCACCGGCGCCTTCTGCGCCGCCGCCACCTTGTCGATCCGCGACAGCAGGCCCGTGCCCAGCAGGCCGGCGCCCTTCACCCAGCTCCGGCGATTCATTTTCATCAGCGCTCTCCCTCCCGCAACCGGCCCGAGGCTATCCCCGCCCGGTCAGGGGATCAAGGCCGCGGCGGCTAAGCGGGGAGCTCGGGCGTGCGCGAGGACGGATTCGAAGTCCACGTTGCCGCCGCTGAGGATGACGCCGACGCGCTGGCCGCGCGCAAGCACGACCCCCTCGAGCAGCGCCGCCGCCGCCACCGCCCCCGTCGGCTCCACGACGAGCTTGAGGCGGTTCCAGAGAAAGAGCGTCGTGGTCACGATGGCCGGCTCGGACACGGTCACCATGTCGTCGACGTACTGCAGGACGAGCGGAAAGGTGATCCGGCCGAGCGAGGGCGTGCGCACGCCGTCCGCGATGGTGTCGGGATTGCTCACGGTCTGGAGCACGCGGGTGCGGAACGACCGTGTCGCGTCGTCCGCGCTTGCGGGCTCGACCCCGACCACCCTGCAGGAGGGGGAGAGGGCGCGCGCGGCGATGCCCGATCCGGAGAGCAGCCCGCCTCCGCCGCAGGGCGCGAGGAGCAGGTCCAGCGGCCCGACCTCGTCGAAGAGCTCCGCCGCTGCCGTCCCCTGCCCCGCCACCACGTCCGGGTGGTCGAAGGGCGGAATCACGATCAGCCCGCGCTCCGCGGCCAGACGCGCGCCGATCTCTTCGCGCGTCGGACTGACGCGGCGGTCGTACAGCACGACGTCGCCGCCGTAGCCGCGCGTGGCGGCGATCTTCACCGCCGGCGCGTCCGCCGGCATCACCACGGTCACGGGCGCGCCGAGGAGGCGGCCGGCCAGGGCCACCGCCTGCCCGTGGTTTCCCGACGAGTACGTGAGCACGCCCCGCGCGCGCTGCTCGGACGAGAGACAGGCGAGCGCGTTGTAGGCGCCGCGGAACTTGAAGGCGCCCGTCCGCTGGAGGTTCTCGCATTTGAAGAAGACGTGCGCACCCGTGCGCTCGTCGACCGTGGCGGAGGTGTGGACGGGCGTTCGATGCGCGATCCCGCGGAGGCGCTGCGCCGCAGCGGCGACGTCCTCATGGGTGACGGCCGTCGCGTCCGGTGAAGTCAAGTCTTTCGTATCGAGGAGCGGATCGTGAGCGCGCCGCGGGGTTCTAGCCGCCTACCTGATCAGCCCGATCTTGCCCAACGGCCAGAATCGGAAGACGGCCTTCCCATAGATGTACTTCTCCGGCACTTCGCCCCAGTTGCGGCTGTCGTTGCTGCTGTTGCGATGGTCGCCGAGCACGTAGTAGTACCCCTTCGGGACCTGTACCGCCTCGTAGCTCTCGCTGTCGTTGAACTGCGCGCGGACGTAGTCCTCCTCCACGCGCCGTCCGTTCACGAAGAGCGCCCCGCGCCGCAGCTCGACGGTGTCGCCGGGAACGCCCACCACCCGCTTGATGAAGGAGACGGAGGGATCCTTCGGGTACCAGAAGACGACGACGTCGCCGCGGTCGATGGGCTGGAAGCGATAGACGAACTTGTTCACGATGATGCGCTCGCTGTCTTCGAGCAGCGGCAGCATGCTCGTGCCCTGGACGCGGAAGGCCTGGGCCACGAAGGTGATCAGGAAGAAGCAGAAGAGGACGGCGACGGACAGGTCGTGGACCAGCTCCCACACCGCCCGCCAGACCTGCGGACGAGCGCTCTCCTCGGCGGGGGCGAGGGTGAGGCCGGGCTCGCCGGCGATGGTGGGCTCGATCCCCGCGGGGTCCAGGTTCAGCCTCTCTCCCGCCGCACCACGCGGGTCCCGGCCAGGCGATCGTGAAGGCCGGAGCCGCCCAGTGCAATCATGAGGAACCCGATGCCGAGGGTCAGGCCCGAGAGCAGGTAGCCCAGGACGCGGATGGCCGCGCGGCTGAGACCGATCGGCTCGCTGCCGTCCTCCGTCACGACGACCAGCCCGAGGAGGCGCTTGCCCGGCGTCGCCCCCTTCACTCCCCAATGATAAACGTAGAAGACCGCGCCGAGCGCGAGCACGACCGGCCCCAGGATCAGCGACACCAGGATCGGCCAGAAGGCGACGTCCGAGGCGGCGGTGGGCGGATGGGACCACCAGTTCTCGTACCAGTAATAGAGGACCGGGCTCACCAGGAGCAGCTGGCCCGACACGACCAGCAGCGCGTCGAGCAGCCCCGCCGCCGCGCGCCTTCCCAGTCCCGCCGGGGTCACGACCGCCGCCGGTGAAGCCGGACGCGGCTCGACGCGCCTGCCGGCTTCGGGCCGGGCCCGCACGATCGCGGGGGCCGGGCGCGGACCCACCAGCGGCGCCGGAGCGGCCGCGGGCGACGGGCGCGCGGAGGGCGAGGCCGAGGGCCGCGCCATCTCCGCCAGGGCCGACGACCGCCCGGGACCACCGTCGGGCAGCGCGCGCGGCAGGCGCGGCGGCGACGGCACGTCGACCTGGTTCGAAGCGGGCTCGACCCCGGGCGCAGCCGGATCCGCGGGCGGCGCGGCGCCGGCCTCGGGCGCCTCCGGTGAAACGGCCGCCGCGGGCGAGGCGAGGGCGACCTCCGGTCCGCCCGCGGACTCGTCCGGACGCGCATCGCTCGCCTCGGCGGCACCGGAGGCGGGAGGTGCGGGATCGCTGGACGGAGGCCCGTCGGACGACGGATGAGGCTTGGTGTGTTCGTGGATCTCGCCGCTGCCCCGCGCGGGTGAATCCTTCAGCACCTGGTCGCAGGCGTTGCAGAACCGCGCGGGCAGGAGCACGGCGGTGCCGCACGACGTGCACACCATGCGCGCGGGCGCGACCGGAGCGAGCGAGGCCCCGCATTGCCTGCAGAACATGTCGCCCTTGCGGTAATCGGCCTGGCAGGTCGGGCACACCTGGCGCGGTGCGGAAGGATGCGGCACCACCTTCGCGCCCGACTCCTCCATCTCCTCGCGGAAGAGCAGGCGCGCGGTGCCGATGGCCACGAGGTCCCCGTCGCGCAGGTTGCGCTCGCTCACGCGGTCCCCGTTGACGAGCGACCCGTTGGAGGAGTTGCAGTCGCGCAGGAAGTACTGGCTTCCGCGGTACTCGATCACGGCATGCCGCCGCGAGACCATCGCGTCGGGCAGGACCACGTCGTTGGAGGGGTCCCGTCCGATCGACACGATCGTTCGGGCGAGCGCGATCTCCCGCCGCGAGGAGGAGGTCGGATTGATGATCAGCTTGGCCATCGATGCGCGGTAGACCTATCCTCCGAGGAAGGTCTGGCGCCTCGTGACCCGCACCTTCACTTTCGCCCCCTGCTTCGTGCCGGGCGTGAACTTCCAGGACTTGTAGGCGCCCACGACGGCATTGTCCACGGACTCGCCGGCGGACTCGACGACCTGGACGTCCGCGACATCGCCACTCTCGAGCACGACGAACGAGCAGGTCACGGAGGCACGCTGGCCGCGCTTGAGCTGCATGGCGTCCTTCGGGTATTCCGCGGACTTGCCCGTGGTCTTGACCGGCTTGGCGGAGAGGGCGGGGTCGTTCTCGTCGTAGACGTGCGGGTCCGGCGTGGGGGCCGGGGGCGGCGTGGGCGCCACCGCGACCTTCGGACTGGGTGCTGCGACCACCTTCGCCCGCAAATGCGCGTCCACGCGGACGGTCTGACCCTCCTTCACCGTCACCGAGGCCGAATAGGGATCGTAGCCTTCGGCGGCGATCTCCACGCGGTGGCGGCCCACGTTGAGCGTGCGCCCACGCAGCGGCGTGAGGCCCACGGCCGTGGCGTCGATCTTCACCATCGCTCCCGCCGGCGTGGAGGAGACGTCGGCCGTGCCCGTGGCGGGCGGCGTCCGCGCGAGCGTGGGCCTCACTTCGGTGCGCGGCGTCTGCGCGGTGAGCATGACCGTCTCGGCGGCGGACGCGTATCC
>QHVP01000483.1 GCA_003222295.1 Acidobacteriota bacterium
GACGGGTCGTGCCTCTGGGAGGGGAAACGACGTCGGTGCTCGTGCTTCCGATGGCGGAAGGAGAGGACCTGGGCCGCGCGAGCGTCGTGCCCGTGCGCGTCCGAGCGCCGGGCTCGTGGGTGCGGTTCAGCGCGGAAGGCGCGGCGCCCTGAGGCTACTGGCGCTCCTTGAACGCGAGCGCGGCGACGGCGTGGACGAGCTGCGCCGGCTCGACCGGCTTGGGGAGATGGGCCTGGAACCCGGCGTGCAGGACCTTGGTCGGCATCTCCGCGGCGTAGGCCGTGACCGCGACGGCGCCCGTGGCCCCGCCGAGCTCCATCGGCAGCTCGCGGATCTGGCGGATGAAGGCATAGCCGTCCGCGCCGGGCAGTCCGAGGTCGCAGACCAGGACGTCGGGGCGGCGGGCGAAGAAGGCGCGCAACCCTTCCGCGGCGGACTTCGCGCAGGCGACGGAGGCGCCCTCCATCTCGAGCATCAGGCGCATCGTGTCCTGCGAGTCCTCGTCGTCCTCGACGAGGAGGACGTTGATCCCCCGCAGGCTGTTGATCATGCTCGTGCCCATCGTTCACCCGTAGTTGCGCTGGCGCCGGCCGCAACGCTGCGGCAGTGACGGCTCGGAAGGGATCCCAGGGAACCAAGCTAGCACGTTTCGCGCAGGGCCTGCCCTCGGCCGCGCCGGAATGCAGGGTCGGTCTGGTAGCCTACGCCGATGGCGACGCGCCTGGCGGTGACGGTGGGGGATCCGGCCGGCATCGGTCCGGAAGTGGTGCTCAAGGCCCTGGCGCGTACGGACCTCCCCTCGGCCGAGATGATCGTGTACGGACCGGCTTCCGTCCTACGCGAGCGTGCCGCGCGCTTCGGGTTGCGCCCGCTGGAGGGCCTGGGCGCACGCGTCGTGGATGTACCGGCGAGGGGTCCGGTGCCGCCGGGCGTGACTTCGCCCGCCGCCGGCCACGCCGCGGCGGATGCGGTGCTGAGGGCCGCCCGGGACGCCCTGGCCGGCGAGGTCGATGGCCTCGTCACCGCCCCCCTCAACAAGGAATCGCTGGCCGCGGCCGGTCACCACTGGCCGGGCCATACCGAGATGCTCGCGGAAGTGGCCGGAGTGTCCGACGTCGCGATGCTGTTCGTCGGGGGCGCGCTGCGCGTCGCCCTCGTCACCATCCACCGGTCGCTGCGCAGCGTGCCCGACGCGATCACGTCGGCCGAGGTGGAACGGGTGGCGCGCCTGCTCCATCGCGAGCTGCCCGGACTGGGCGCGGGGTCTCGCCGCCTCGCGGTGTGCGGCCTCAACCCCCACGCGGGAGAGGGCGGGATGTTCGGCCGCGAGGAGATCGAGGTCATCGCGCCCGCTATCGCGCGCCTGCGCCAGGAGGGTCTCGACGTCAGCGGGCCCTTCCCCGCGGACAGCCTGTTCGCGCGGGCCGCGCGCGGCGAGTTCGACGCCGTGCTCGCGCAGTACCACGACCAGGGCCTCATCCCCGTGAAGCTGGCCGCGTTCGGCCATGCCGTCAACGTGACCCTCGGGCTGCCGTTCGTGCGCACGTCGGTCGACCACGGCACCGGCTTCGACATCGTGGATCGCGGCGTCGCCGACGAGGGCAGCCTGCTCGCCGCCATCCGCCTGGCCGCCGATCTGGTGGCCGCGCGCCGCGCGCGGTAGTGTGACCGGGGCCGGTTGATCGATTGCGCGCAACTGCTCAGGGGTGCGTGCTTCGCCGTGAGCGGGGCCCTGTCGGTGCATTCACACGAGGGTTGCCCGACACCGGAGCGAGCGCGCGCACTGCCTCACGTGGGACGAACAGGTTCGAGCGCACGCGAGCGTCCCCGCGAAGGGTGACGAGGCGGCCTCCGACTGCGGACGTCTTCGCGCTGA
>QHVP01000068.1 GCA_003222295.1 Acidobacteriota bacterium
CGACAGCAACGACGGGCACGCGCGGGCCTGGGTGGACGCCCTCGCCGAGGCGGGCTACCAGGTGCCCTTCGAGCGGATCCGTCCTCTCATCGGAATGGGCGGTGACAAGGTCCTGCCTCTCGTGGCCGGCCTTTCGTCGATCGACGCCAAGGGCAAGCGCATCGCCGAGCGACGAGACGCGATCTTCGCCGAGCGCTACCTGCCGCAGGTCCGCCCGCTGCCCGGAGCGCATGACCTCCTCCGCCGCCTGTACACGGAAGGCTTTCGGCTGGCGGTGGCCAGCTCGTCCAAGAAGGACTTGCTGGACCGGCTGCTGAAGCTGGTCGGCGCGGAGGACGTGTTCGAGGTGACCACGTCCTCGGACGACGTGGACAGCTCGAAGCCGGATCCGGACGTCGTCCACGTCGCGCTGGAGCGCCTGCGTGAGCCGGCGGCGGAGGTGGTGATGATCGGGGATACGCCCTACGACATCGAGGCCGCGGGCCGAGCGCGCGTGCGCGCGATCGCGTTCCGCTCGGGAGGCTGGAAGGATCCGGACCTGAAGGACGCGATCGGAATCTACGACGGCCGCCTCGATCTCCTGCAGCACTTCGAGGCGTCGGCCCTGGCCGCGGCCCCGGTCCACTAGGCCGGCGCGGCCGGTCAGAACAGACGCATCTGCCCCGGATCGGGCTCCGGAGTCACCGGGCGGGCGAGGTCCGCGTCATCCACGTCGGTGCCGTTCACGCGCGGCGAGACGGGGAACGTTTCCATTCCGGCCGCCGGGAAAGGCGCCAGCAGTGCGATCAGGTCCGCTTCGGTCGCGTCCGGATCGAGCCACGTGTCATAGGCCCGGCGGTCGATCAATACCGGCATGCGACCGTGGATGGGCGCGACCACCGTGTTGGCGGCGGTGGTGATCAGGGCGCAGGACTCGATCGCGCTGCCTTCGCCGGCCCAGCGGTCCCAGATCCCGGCGAATGCGAAGGTCGCGCCCCCCTTGAGCCGCACCAGCCAGGGCTCGCGCGCTCGGCCGAACTTCTTCCACTCGTAGAAACCCTGCGCGGGGACCAGACAACGGCGCAGCCGGAACGGCTCGCGGAAGGCCGCGCGCGTGGCCACGCTCTCGGCGCGGGCGTTGATCAGGCGGTTCCCCACCGCCGGCTCCTCGGCCCAATAGGGGACGAGGCCCCAGCGTAGGAGTCGCGCCTGTCGCGAACCCGTCCGCTCGCGGCGCACGGCGAGCACGTCCTGGGTCGGCGCGATGTTGTACCGAGGGGCCACCGCCGGTGCGTCGGAGAGGCCGAACTCGTCCACCCAGTCCTCGGGGGGTGCGAACTGGAACCGGGCGCACATCTTCATTCCATGCTAGCCCAGTCGCGCGCGGCCGCCGCGGGCGCGGAAGGCGGGCACGGCAGTTGCAGGTAACGCGTGTCGTAGGGGCGCGCTCACTTCGGAGGGGTCGAATGAAGGTCCTCGTCGCCGGCGACGGGGCGGTGGCGGAGGCGACCGTCACCGCGCTCGTCGAGCAGGGCCACGAGGTCCGCCTCTTGTCTCCCGACGCGGAGGCGATGGCGCGGCGGTGGCCGCGTGGAGTGGAGGCCTCGGTCGGGGACGTCGCCTCCTCGCGCCACGCGCGGGGCACGGCGGACGGGTGCCAGGCCGTGCTCCAGCTCGGCGCCGTCCGCGAGCCGTGGGCCACGACGGTGAAGACGGGCGCCGGACGTCGGGCCAGTGGACCGAGCCGCATCGACGTGCGCGGCACGCGCTGGCTGGTCGCGGAGGCCGAGAAGGCGGGAGCCGAGCGGTTCCTCCTGCTCTCGTCGCTGCGACACGAGCGTAGCGACGCGGAGGACGGCCGTCTCATGCGGGAGGCCGAAGACGCGGCGCGCGGCTTCCGCGGCGTGTGGACGATCCTGCGCGCGGGGCTGGTGTACGCGCCGGGCGAGGGCGGCCTGGCCGAGCTGGCCACGATGGTGCGCACGCTCCCCGCCATCCCGCTGGTGGACGGCGGCCGCGGCGAGGTGCAGCCGCTGTGGCACGAGGATCTCGGGCGCGCGCTCGCGCAGGCGGTGGAATCGCCCGCGGCGGCTGGGCGCGTCCTGCACGTCGCCGGTCCCGAGCGCGCCCTTCTTTCCGAGGTGGCCGATCGCCTCTGCGCGCTCGTCGGGCGCAAGCCGGCCCGTCTGGCCGTGCCCGGCCTCTTCGCGGCCATCGGCACGGAAGCGGCGGCCATGCTCGGCGTCTCCCTTCCCGGGCGCGCGGCCGCCCTGGCCGAGCTCGACGGCGAATCGCGCCTCCCCGACTCGATCGAGAACGCGCTCACCAGCGTGCTGGGCGTGACCACCACGCGGATCGAGGACGGCCTGCGCCAGCTCGTCGCCCAGGTCCCCGAGCAGACGCCCCGGCGAGGCGGAGCGATCCGCCGGCGCCGGTTCCATGTCGACATCGAAGGCGCCTCGCCGCCGGCGCGCGCGCTGCGTGACCGGTTCCGGCGCAACGCCACCTGCGTACTCGGCCTGGAGGACGGACCGCCGGAGGGCCGCCTGCTCAAGAAGGGCACGCTGCTTTCCGCGCGCGTGCCCCTGCGCGGGTTCGTGGCCCTTCGCGTGGCGGACATCGCCGCCGACGCCGTCACCGCCCTCACCGTCGAGGGCGACCCGCTGGCCGGGATCGTCACCTTCCGCTTCCGCGATCAGGAGCCGGGTGTCGGCGTCGAGATCGTCGTCGAGGCCGCCGCCACCAGCCTCCTCGACCGCGTGCTGGCCAGCGCGGGGGGCGCGCTCGAGGATTTCGACTGGCCCGGCGCGCTCGAGCGGATCGTGGAGCTCAGCGGAGGGCGCGCTCCGGCGGGCATCGAGCGCGACGTGCGAACCCTCGAGCCGGACGAGGCGGAGGCCGTGCGCCGACGCGCGGAGCGATTGCGCGTGGCGCGCCGGCGGGCGGAGGCGCCCGTGGTATCGAAGGCGGCGCGGCAGCCGGCGGCGCCACCGGAGCCGGCGGCGCGAGTCGCCGCGACAATTCCGCGCGCGAAGAGGACGCGACGTCCTCGCGCTGCCGCGCGTGACTCCAGCTAGTTAGCGGCCCAATCGGGTCCGGGGAGATGTCCTCTCGAGGGCCTTCGATTGTACTCATAGTGCGTACGATCTTTCGCGCGCGGGCCCCCGTATGTGGTGGCAGCCGCTCTGCTCGCATACCCTGCACTGTACTCAATCTGCGTACAATCATCTTGCTCGAGGGAGCTCACCCCCGCGAGCCCCTGTTCAACCCCAGATCCCGACCACACGCGCGATACGCCCATCCGGCGCGAGCTCGAAGACGTTCGTGCCTCGGCCACGAGCCCCGCCGTCCGGGCCGTTTCGCCACCCAGTCCGCGAGCGCGGTGCCCGGCACTGCCGCACGTCGCCGGGGCGCTCGAGGACGACCCCGGGCATGTGCATCGGGGCGGCGGACAGATGAGCCACGAGATCCTCGATCGCGGCCGTGCAGGAGAACGCGTCCACCGCGGGGCCGAGAGAGGCGCTCGTCTCGCGGGCCGAGTTGGTCTTCGGGTCTCACCGTGCGTCGGTCGTCCGTGAGGCGTACCGGTGAGGCTGCGGCCTCAGCGCCCGCTGCCCGACTCGCGTCCCACCAGGCCCGCCGCGAACATGCGCCGGTCGACGGTGGCCAGCGCGCGGACCTGGGCCGACGTGACGAGCGGAAAGTGGCGGACGTTCGCCAGGTAGTCCGGGATGTCCCAGAGGTCCTCTTCCGCCGTCATCCATCCGCGGCCGTCGAACCGCGAGAGGTCGACGGCAGCGGAATAGCGGCGCAGCGTCTTCTCGCGGCGGAGGTTGAAGTACGACTCGAAGTACGACACTGCGAGGTCGCGCAACGAACGATACAGCGGCTCGCGGTAGCGCAGGCCCGAGTAGTTGGAGCGGGCGATCGCGCCCCAGCGGTGGCGCACGCGGAACACGGCGACCACGTGGTCGACGTCCTGCACCGCTTCCAGGTCGAGCAGCAGCGGGCGGTGCCCCTGGACACGCAGGGCCGCGGCCGCGAAGAGGGCGCCGTCCATGCACTGCACGCGGCGCTCGCGCAGGACGCGGCGCGGCGAGCGGCAGCCCTCCCCGTCCGGGTCGTAGTCCATGGCATCGAGCCGCTCCTGGATCCGCCAAGGCGGCGTCATCCGCCGCAGAAGTGCCGTCTCGTGGTCGGTCAGGCCGAACTGTGCCACCCGGGTCCTCTCCTTCGGTTGCAACGCCGCCGCGGAGGCGGCAGAGTGGGGCCTATTATGCGTGCGCTCGCCATGCTCGCCGCGGCCGCCCTCGCGGCGGCTCCCGTGGCCGCGCAGTCTCCGGGCCCGCGGCCGGCGGCACGGACGGAGATGCGCGTCTACGACCTCGGACTGACCGATCCCGGGGTGGCGGCCGACGTCGTGCGCGGTCTGCTTTCCCCGGAAGGCCGGGTCTATCCCGACCCGGCCCAGCATCGCCTCGTCGTCTCCGATCGCCCGGAAGTGCACGCACGCGTGGCGGAGGCCCTGCGCACGCTCAACGTCGCTCCGCGCAACATCCGCATCGAGGTCACGGCGCGCCTGGAGCGGACCGACCGCGAGCGCCGGCTCGAAGGCTCGGGGACCGTCGGCGGCGGGCCCATCCGTGTGGGCGTGGGCCGGCGGCCGCCCCCGCGCGGAGTCGAGATCGGCGGACAGGAGTCGCGCGCGCGCACGAGCGTCAACGCGCGCCAGCAGCTCCTCGTCCTGAGCGGCGGCCGCGCCAGCCTCACGGTGGCGGAGCAGGTGCCCTACGCCGAGTGGCTGTACACCTGGGGCGTCACGCACGGGCTGTGGGCGCAGAACATCGTGTGGCAGGAGGTGGGAACGAGCATGGTGGTCGAGCCACGCGTGCTCGGCAACGGCACCATCCTGGTTCGCCTCACCCCGCGCTTCGACTACCGGGCGGGGGGCAACTCGCAGGCGGTCGAAGTGAACGAGCTGTCCACGGAGGTGGTGGTCCGCGAGGGCGAGGAGATCACGCTCGGCGGCGTTCCCTTCCGCGACGCGGACTTCCGCGAGCGCTTCCTGGCCGGCGTGGACGAGACGGGCCAGACCGCGAGCGTCGAGATGACGCTGCGCGCGACGGTCGAGTAGAGAGAGCTACCGGCGATGAAGTACCGCAGTCGCGGCCAGCGGCGAGCGCCGCGCCTGCGCGCCGCCGCGATCCGCCTGCGCGCGGCCGGGCCAGACAGAGATCAAGGTCAGGAACAGCAGCGCGCCGACGACGAAGGGGCCCGCGGTCGGGTTCGGGGTCATCGGGCCCCGGCCAGAGCAGTGGGAGCTGTGCGCATCGAAGCTTGGACGCGCGCGTAGGGAACCTCGTTACAGGGCCGGTACAATCGCCGGATGGTCCGACGGGGGACGCAGGTCGTTCTTGCGGCGGGGGTTGCGGCGGCGGTTGCGGCGGCGCTGGTCGGCTTGGCCGGCGCGGGCTGCCGCCGGAGGGCGCTGCACGGACCCCTTCCGCTGGTGTCCCAGCGCACCACGGCGGGCAGCGCCCCGCGGGTGGCCACGCTGGCCCTCGGGGGCGAGACGCGGGCCGCTCTCGTCGAGTCCGCGTCGTTCGTGGTGGACCTGCCCGCGCGCCCCCTGCTGACCTTCGGCATCGGCCTCTCGTGGACGGGCGACGGGGACGCGCCCGGCTGGTATCGCCTGACCGTCCGCGCCGACGACCGCGTCCTCGCCGAGCGCACGCTGAACCCGCGCGCGCTGCGCGAGTGGCGCGACGTCAGCGTCCCCATCGAGGGGGGCGGCCGCCGGGCCACGATCGCCTTCGACCTCCGCTTCACGGACCGGGACGGGCGGCCGCTGCCCATCCCCGCCGGCCTGTCCCTCGGCGTGGGCGAGCCCGTGCTGCACGACCTGGACGCCTACGGCCGCGCCCGCGGCGTGCTGCTGGTCTCGATCGACACCGTCCGCCGCGATCACGTCGGCGCCTACGGATACGCGCGTCCCACCACCCCGCGCTTCGACGCGCTCGCGCGCGCGGGCGTGCTCTTCGACGACGCCGTGAGCACGTCCTCCTGGACGCTGCCCGCGCACCTCTCGATGCTCACCGGAGTGGGTCCCGGGCGCCACGGCGGCGTGGACATGAGGCACGGCTTCAACCGCAGCGTGCCCACGGTGCCCGCCCTGCTGCGCGCGGCCGGGTTCGCCACGCGCGCGGTGACGAGCCATCTCTACGTCTCCTCGGTCTACGGCGTGGACGACGGGTTCGAGCACCTGGACTTCCGGCAGGACCGCAAGGCGACCGAGGTCGCCGACCGCGGCACCTCGCTCCTCGACCGCGTCGGCGACCGGCCCTTCTTCGTCTTCCTGCATTTCTACGATCCGCACTGGCACTACGACCCGCCGGACTGGGCGCGGCGGCTGTTCGAGGGCGCCTACGCCGGACCCCTCACCGGAAACTGGCAGGACTTCTCGCGCCGGACGCGGGCGACGGTGAGCGACGCGGACCTCGCGCATCTGCTCGCCCTCTACGACGGCGAGATCCGCTACGCCGACACCGAGACGGGGCGGGTCCTGGACCACCTGGCCGCGCGCGGCCTCGATCGCTCCACCCTCGTCGTGATCACGTCCGATCACGGCGAGGCGTTCCTCGACCACGGCTCGTGGGAGCATCAGAAGACGCTGTACGAGGAGGTGGTGCGCGTGCCGCTGGCCATCCGAGGTCCGGGCCTCGCGCCGCGGCACGAGCGCGCCCAGACGAGCGCTCTCGACATCGCGCCGACGATCCTGGCCTGGGCGGGAGTGCCCGCGCCGTCCTCCATCGCCGGGCGGTCGCTGCTGGCCCCGCTCGCGGAGCGCGAGGCCTACGGCGAGACCGACCAGACCGTCGACGGGACGCACAAGCTGTTCCTCCGCGGCGGCGCGTCGCGCTGGAAGGCCATCCTGTCCCTGTCCGGCGACGCCGCGGAGGTGCGCGGGGAGGAATGGTATGATCTTTCCTCCGATCCAGCCGAGCGCAAGAGCGTCGCCCCCGCGCAGGCGGTGGCCGATCCCATACGGCGGCGGGCGCTCGAGCGGTGGCGAACGGATCGAGGCGCCGGGGGTGCGGCCCATCCGGTCTGCCTCAGTCCCGAGCAACAAGAGAGGCTTCGCGCACTCGGTTACGTGAGCGGCGGAAGCGCCGAGGGCTGCCGCGACGAGAGGTGATCGCTTGAGACACTTCGCCCCCACCGTGCTCGCCGCCGTCACGCTGCTCCTCCCCTCTTCCGCCCTGCCCGCGCGCGCCGACGTGACCGAGCCGCGCACCGGGGTCCGCTTTCCCGAGAAGATCGGCGAGACCTCGCTCCTCGGCGTCGGGCTGCGGACCAAGTCCTTCCTCAAGGTCAAGGTCTACGCCATCGGCCTGTACATCGCCGACTCCGCCCTGGCCGGGCCCCTCAAGGACAAGACGGGGCCGTCGCTCTATCGCGAGCTGGTGTGGGGCGACTTCCCGAAGGAGATCCACCTGCGCCTGGTGCGCGACGTGAGCGCGAGCCAGATGCAGGAGGCCATCCGCGACGCCCTCGAGAAGGCGGACAAGGCGCGGACGGACCAGTTCGTCTCGTATTTCAGCGACATCAAGACGGGCGAGGAGTACGTGCTGCGCTGGGCCACCGGCGGCACCCTGGAGACGATCGCCAAGGGCGTGCCCAAGCCTCCCATCGCGGACAAGGGCTTCGCGGCCGCCGTCTTCGGGATCTGGCTCGGCGACGAGCCCGTCCAGGACGACATCAAGCGGGACCTGATCGCGCGCATGGCTTCGGCGGTGAAGTAGCCGCGCGTGAAGGTCCTCCTCGCCGAGGATTCGGGGGTCATCCGCCTCCTCCTCCAGCGCGTGCTGACGAACTGGGGATACGAAGTCGTGTTCGCGGAGGATGGCACGCAGGCCTGGCAGATCCTCGAGCGCCCCGACTCGCCGCGGATCGCCCTCCTCGACTGGATGATGCCCGGCCTGGACGGCCTGGAGGTCTGCCAGCGCGTGCGCCGCGCGGCACGCGAGCCGCGCGTGTACATCGTCCTTCTCACGGGCAAGGATCAGCAGAAGGACGTCGTACGCGGCCTCGCCGCCGCAGCCGACGACTACCTGAGGAAGCCCTTCGACAACGCGGAGCTCGAGGCCCGCATACGCACCGGCCGCACGATCGTCGAGCTCCAGGACGAGCTCATCGCCGCCCGCGAAACCCTGCGGCAGTACCAGGCGAAGGAGGCGGGCCCCAGCCGCGTGACCGTGGCTCCGGCCGATCGGCGTCCCCGCCGGCGCGTAAGAGGAGAGAAGCCGTGACCATCCCTCCCATTTCGAACGAGCCGAGACTGATCCTCGCTTCCCAGGCCTTCCGGACCCGCCTGGACGAGGAGGCGGCGAGGGTTCGCCGTTCGGGCGGCTTCCTTTCCCTCGCCCTCTTCCATGCCGTCGGGGGAGCCGAACACCTCCGCAAGTCCGTCCGCCTCGAGGACATCCTCGCGCGCCACGAGCAGCGATTCGCGCTGCTGATGCCGGACACCAGCCTCAGCGAGGCCGCGCGGGCGGCGGAGAGGCTTCTCGCCCTCATCAACGAGCGCGAGGGCCCTCCCGAGGGCCAGAGTGACCCTCCCGCCTCCGCCGGACTGGCCACCGCCTACGGCGAGATCGAAGGTGGCGGCCCCGCCCTGATCGCGGCCGCCGAGGAGGCGCTCCGTGAGGCCGCGCCGGGTCAGTTCGTCGCCAGCCGGACGATGGAAGGACGGCCGCGGCTTCTCGTCGTGGACGACGACCTCACCTTTGCCCAGGCGCTCGCCGAGACCATCGGCGAACGCGAGTGGGAGGCGCACCCGTGCACCGACGTGGCCGACGCGCGGGAGCGCGTGAAGGACACGAGCTACAGCGGCTTCTTCATCGACGTCGTGCTGCCCACGAGCTCGGGAGTCGAGATCCTCCGCGAGGCCATGGCGGCCCATCCCGGCCGTCCCGCCGTGCTGATGAGCGGGAAGGACGTGGATCCGGGCGCGATCCTGGAAGCGCTCAGCCTCGGACCCGTGATGTTCATCCGCAAGCCCCTGTCTCACGCCGACCTGGATTCAGCGCTGGCCATGTTCCGCCAGCTCGTCCCCGGCATCCGCCGCCGCGGCCGCCGGGGTCAGTAGTCCTTCGAGGCCACGACTCCGTCGAGACAGCGTGCGGCCAGCCGGTTTCCGACCTCGTTCCAATGGCCATCTTCCGGGAAATACGTTCCCTGACCCGACGCCTCCGCCTCCCGGAACGAAGGCCGCGGGTCGACGATCGTGAGTCGCCTCCTGATGGCGACGGCGGCAAGGTCCTCGAAGACGCGGTCGCGGTTCCATCGCGGGCCCATGTGGTATCGCCGCCTGGTGAGCTCCCACGCGCGGTCGTTCTGCTCGAATCCGGCGGGGACGTAGAAGAGAACGAGGCGTTCTTGGCGCCGTTCGACTTCGTCGTCGAGCGCGTCGATGACGGCCTCCACGCGTCGCCACATCTCCACGACCTCGTCTCGATGGCCGAGACCGTAGGGCCACATCTCCGGCGGCGGGGATTGTTCCACGAACGGTTCCACGAGGCCGATGCGGCCGAGAAAGGCATGGAGCTCGGGATTTCCGGCCAGCGTTCGGTTCGACAGCAGTCGAAGGGCGTACGAGCCGCGCCACGGCCGGATCACGTATCGGCGCCGTACGTCGCGGCCCACCTGCTCCCGCGGGACGGGAACGTTGCGGAGGGCCAGCCGTCCGTCGACGACGTCGAAGTACGGCTTGCCCCCTTCGCCTCCCAGGCTGGGATAGAGGTCGTTGTAGCAGAAGAGCAGCACGACGACGTCGGGCTGATAGCGGACGCCCTCGCCGGTGTAGAAGAGGTATTCCTGGTCCGTGCTGTAGCCGGCGGTGCCCGCGTTGATGACTTCGAATCGGCCCTCTCGCCTCGAGTTGAGAAGCGCCTCCAATACCGATCGCAATGTATAGGGCTCCTCGACCGAGTAGCCCTCGGTGATCGAGTCGCCGAGGAGGAGGACACGCCGAACGCCCGGAGGCTTCCCATACGGCCTGTCCGGCCCGCGCAGGCCGTGGGCGTTGATCTGCAGCCGCACGCGATACTCCGAGCGCTGAATGATCGCCTCCCCTCCCGGCGGCTTGGACCAGCCGAGGTCGGGGTCGTATCGGGCCAGTGGGTAGCCCGTCGTTCCGGGACCACCTTCGCGCCGATGGATGTACAGGCGAGCGAGTCCTTCGCACACGAGACCGGCGACGAGCAGGGAAACGCCGGCGAGCAGGAGATTCGGCAGCAGTGAGCGCCGTGATCGCAACTCGGGCGCCCCGGTGGCCATAGGGGTTGAGAGTATAGGTTCTGGAGACCGGGACGCCGTGCTAGAATTTCCGTCTCGCTCCTGCGCCCGTAGCTCAACTGGATAGAGCGTCGGCCTCCGAAGCCGAAGG
>QHVP01000069.1 GCA_003222295.1 Acidobacteriota bacterium
GAAGGCGAGCAGCGCCTTCTGGCGGCAGTCCTGGCCGAGATCGCCGCGGGCCGGGCGAAATCCGCGTTGACAGACGGCGAGCGCTTCGACCTCACCCTCGGCATCACCTGCCACGCGGTCTACCACGCGGGGCAGGTCCAGCTGATCAAGCGATTGAAGGGCGAGTAGCCGTCACTCCTTGAACTTCACCTTGGCGTCGGGGGCCTCGACGTAGTGTATGTCGCGGCCCTCGACCCCGGACTAGCGGGAGCCTCGATCAGGGCGCCGGCGCCGGAAGCGTGAACGTCACGGTGGTGCCGCGGCCGACCTCGCTTTCCACGGCGATCTCGCCGCCGTGAGCGGCGACGAGATTCCGGGCGATGGGCAGGCCCAGGCCCGAGCCGTGCGACCGTTTGCCTTTGTGGAAGCGGTCGAAGATCCGCGGCAGCTCGTCGGCGGGGATGCCAGGACCGGTGTCACGCACCCGGACGACGATGCGGTCGGCGCGGCGCGCCGCGGCGATGGAGACGGTCGCGCCTCCGTCGGAGTGGCGGATCGCGTTCGCGACCACGTTCGTCACCACCTCGCGGATGCGCAGCGGATCGACGTCGACGAGCGGGAGGTCGGCCGAATCGCCGACTTGCACCGTGACGCCGCGTGCGGCCGCCTCGGACGCGAGCGAGCGTACGGCGTCGCCGAAGAGCACCGCCAGGTCCGTCGGCTCCTTCCGCAGGCCCAGCGTGCCGCGCTCGGAGTGGGCGAGGGTGCCCAGGTCCTCCACCAGGCGGGCGAGGAGCCGCGTCTCTTCCAGCACCTCGGCCAGGCGGGCATCGTCGCGCGGATAGACCCCGTCGAGCAGGCCCTCGATCCGGCCCTGCACGACGGCCAGCGGGGTGCGCAGCTCGTGCGCGACGTCCGCCATCAGGTCGCGCCGTTGGCGATCCTGCTCCTGCAGGCGCGTGGTCATGCTGTTGAAGGCGCGCCCTACCGCGCGCAGGAACGGAGGCCCTCGCTCCGCCACGCGCGCGGAGAAGTCGCCGGCCGCCACGCGGTCGGCGGCCAGGGCCACGTCGCCCATCGGCAGTCCGACGCGGCGCATCATGGCCAGGAACGCCAGCACGAGAAAGGCGACGATCACCGCCGCCGCTGCCGCCAGGCCGGTGGTCCAGGCGCCCGCCGCGATCATGCCCGCGCGGCCGAGGACGAGCGAGACGAGCGTCGCCAGGCCTACCGCGCTCAGCACGAGGACGACGGCCAGGAGGAGCGCGATCTTCCCCACGAAGCGCGATCGGCGGCGCCATTGGTGCCCCGGGTGACGCGCCGGTGGCCAGGCCTCGCCCAAGGGCCACCACGCGGGCGGAGGCGTGCGCGAGCCCCATCGGTGTCTCACGATTCGGCCGCCTTGTACCCCACGCCGTAGACGGTGAGGATGTAGCGCGGGTTGCGCGTGTCCGGCTCGATCTTGCGCCGCACGTTCTTGACGTGCGCATCGATCGCGCGGTCGAAGGATTCGCCCGCGTCGCCCCGCACGGCATCCAGGAGCTGGGCGCGTGTGAACACGCGGCCCGGACGCCGGGCGAGGGTGGCCAGGAGCTGGAACTCCGTCGGGGTGAGGTCGATGGCGGCCGCACCCCGCGTCACCCGTGCGTGCGCCGCAGCACGGCCCGCACCCGGGCCACCAGCTCGCGGGGGCTGAAGGGCTTCGTGATGTAGTCGTCAGCGCCGAGCTCGAGGCCCCGCAGCCGATCCGACTCCTCCACCCGCGCCGTGAGCATCACGATCGGCACCGCCGTCTCCGCGAGCAACGTCCGCGCCACCTCGAGCCCGCCCAGACGGGGCAGGCCGAGGTCGAGCACGACCAGGTCGGGCCGTTTCGCCCGCGCCAGAGCCAGCGCCTCCGTCCCGTCGCTCGCGGTCAGCACGGAGTAGCCGGCATGCCGCAGATAGTCCGCCGCGATGGCGGCGATCCGCGGCTCGTCGTCGACGACGAGCACCGTCTGCGGCATGGCCCGGCCTCCGCCGAACGTTATTCGCTGGTCGCGGAGGGATCCTGTGGGCCGCGCTCGTGCGCGCGCCGGTGCCACTCGTCGAACCCCGGCGGCACGTCGTACGGCCCGGCGCCGTAGAACCCGGGGCCGCGGCGGCACCGGCGATGCCCGTAGCCACCCCAGAAGAGCAGGCGCAGCAGCAGGAACCCGAAGAGCAGCGGGAAGAAGAACCCGAATCCGAATCCCCAGGGACGCGGCCAGGGATACGGGTAGGCGCCGGGGACCGACACCGCGATCTGCTGCGCGAGCCCGTGCGACACGCCGGCGTTGTACGCGGCCACCCCGATCACGACGGCCAGAAGCGCGGCCGCCAGCACGCCGATGAGCAGCCGCCCGCGATGCGTCTGATATCCACCGTTCATCACTCTCCTCCTCGCTCGCAATATGCGGCGCGATTGTGGAGAGAATATGAAGGCCATGCTCGTCGAGCCGCTGACCGTCGGTCCCATCGTCGGGTACACGACCGACACGACCTGCCGCCTGTGGGGCCGCGGACCCGACGCCGCCGGCGCACGCGTGTTCGGAGTGGCCCGCGCCTTCCCGGCCGCGACCCGCCTGCCCGTCGCCGAGGGCCAGTTCAAGATGATGGCGAAGTTCGATTACACGGGCGTCGTCGACCTGATGGGTCTCGTCGCGGACACGGCGTACGACTACGAGATCGGCTTCGTGCGCGGCGAGGCCGCGTGGGACGCGCTTCCGGACGGCGCTCCCCTCGACTGGAACGGAGCGTCGAGCGGCGCCGTGCGCACGAATGCGCCGCCGGGCACGCCGGCTCCCGTGTCGTTCGTCCTCGGCTCCTGCCGCTACCTCCTCCTCAAATGGATCCTGCATTGGGGCGAGGAGAGCGGGGACAAGGCCTTCCGATCGATCCTCGAGCAGATGGCGCGCGAGGTGCGTACCGACTGCCTGCTCATGGTGGGCGACCAGATCTACGCCGACGACTTCAAGGGCATCGATCCCGACGATCACCTCGACGAGTTCCTCGAGCGCTACCGCATCGCCTTCGGCCAGCCCTTCATCCGACAGCTGATGAGCCGGGTCCCGACCTACATGATCCTCGACGACCACGAGATCAAGGACGCCTGGACCATGGACATGCGTCCAGGCCGGGAGGCGCTCTATGCGGCGGCCCTGTCCGCCTATCAGTCCTACCAGGTCGTGCACGGACCGGCTTTCGACCTGTCCGGCCCGGGAGAGGTCGAGTTCTCCCGCACCCCCACCCGGTACTGGTACAAGTACGACCTCGGCCCCGCGCGCTTCTTCGTTCTCGACACCCGGAACGAGCGCTACGTGAACCTGGCCGGCGCCGAGCCCCGGATCATCAGTACCGTCCAGATGAGCGCGCTCGTGCAGTGGCTGGTCGAGTCGCCCGCGGACGCTCCCAAGTTCGTCGTCTCCTCGGTGCCGATGTTTCCGGACGACCGATCGGAGATCCGCGACAAATGGGCGGGGTTCCCCCAGCAGCGCCGCCAGGTGCTCGAGGAGATCCGCAGCCGGGGCGTGCGCAAGGTGGTCTTCCTCTCCGGCGACGTGCACTGCTCGGGATGGTCGGAGCTGCGATGCGAGAACGACCCGAGCTTCCGCGTCTACTCCGTCATCTCGTCTCCGTTCTTCTTTCCGGGCCCGCGGCTCGGCCAGGGGGACCGCTTCGACCTCCGGGGCACGATCCCGAACCCGCCGCACGACTTCGTGATCGGCGGCCACGGTCCGATCCTCGGCGACGACGCGTTCACGCGCGTCTCCCTCGACGCGGACGCGACGGTGATGCGCGTGGACGTGTACGACCGCAAGGGCGGGCTGCTCGACGGAGTGGCGCTGCCCCTCTGAGAGACTGCGAGTCAACGGCCAGGACCACGACGTGGACGTGCCGGAGGACATGCCGCTGCTCTGGGTGCTGCGCGACGTGCTCTCTCTCACCGGCACCAAGTTCGGCTGCGGGATGGCGCAGTGCGGCGCCTGCACGGTGCACATCGGCGACGGCCCCGTGCGGTCGTGCGTGCTTCCGGTCAGCGCGGTGGGCGATCGGGCCGTCACCACGATCGAAGGTCTGTCCGCGGGCGCCGTCCATCCCGTGCAGCAGGCGTGGATCGACGAGGACGTCGTCCAGTGCGGCTACTGCCAGCCCGGCCAGGTCATGGCGGCGGCGGCCCTGCTCAAGGCCAAGGCCCAGCCGACGGATGCGGACATCGACGCCGCCCTGAGCGCGAACCTCTGCCGCTGCGGGACCTATCAGCGCATCCGGGCCGCGGTGCATCGCGCGGCCGGGCAGACGGGAGGCCGGTCGTGAGCGCGAGCGGCATCGACCGTCGCACTTTCCTCCGCGCGTCCGCGCAGGCCGCGGGTGGGCTGACCATCGCCTTCTACGCGGGGCCGCTGCCCCTGCGCGCGCAGGAGGGAGCCCCGGCCGCCGCGGCCAGGCCCCTGCCCGATCCGAACGCGTTCCTGCGCATCGCGGCCGACGGCACGGTCACGGTCGTGCTCGCCCATTCCGAGATGGGCCAGGGCATGTGGACCGGCCTGGTCATGCTCCTCGCGGAGGAGCTGGACCTCGACTGGTCCAAGCTGAAGGTCGAGCACGCGCCCGTCGCCGCCGCCTATGCGCACCCCTTCTTCGGGATCCAGATGACGGGCGGGTCCACCAGCATCGCCTCCGAGTTCGACCGCTATCGCCAGGTCGGCGCCATGGCGCGGACGCTGCTCATCCAGGCCGCGTCGCAGAAGTGGAACGTGCCCGCCGCGGATTGCCGCGCCCTGAAAGGCGAGGTGGTGGCGGCAGCGCGGCATGCGGGCTATGGGGAGCTGGCGGCGGCGGCGGCGGCGCTGCCGCGCCCCACGCAGGTCACGCTCGCGCCGCCGTCCTCGTGGACGGTCATCGGCACGCCGCACAAGCGGCTCGACTCCGCGGCCAAGGTGACGGGACGGGCCGACTTCGGGATGGACGTCCACTTCCCCGGCCTGCACACCGCCCTCGTCGCGCGCTCGCCGTACTTCGGCGGCAAGGTGAAGCGATTCGACGGCGCGGCCGCGCTGAAGGTGAGGGGCGTGAAGGCGGTGGTGCAGGTGCCCTCGGGCATCGCGGTGGTGGCCGAGAACTTCTGGGCGGCCAAGCTGGGCCGGGCCGCCCTCGACGTCGAATGGGATCCGGGCGACGGCGGCACGATCGACACGACGGAGATGGCCCGCTCGTATCGCGCGCTGGCCGCGCAGCCGGGTGGTGTCAAGGCCAAGGCCGCGGGCGACCCCGTGGCGGCCATGAAGACGGCGTCGAAGGTGGTGGAGGCCGAATACGACCTGCCCTATCTCGCCCACGCGCCCATGGAGCCGCTCAACTGCACGGTGCGCATCACCGCGGACAAATGCGAGATCTGGACGGGCACCCAACTCCAGACCGTCGATCAAGGCCCCGCCGCCCAGATCACCGGCCTGAGGCCCGAGCAAGTCGAGATCCACACCCAGTTCCTGGGCGGGGGCTTCGGGCGCCGGGCCACGCCGACGTCCGATTTCGTGCGCGAAGGGACGCGCGAGGACGACATCCACGGCGGGTACTACCGCCCGCAGTACTTTCACAAGGTGAAGGTCGGCCTCGACGCCAAGGGCGCGCCCGTGGCCTGGCAGCACACGCTCGTCGGCCAGTCGTTCCTGATCGGGACGCCGTTCGAGGGGATGGTGAAGAACGGCGTGGACCCGACGGCGGTGGAAGGCGTGTTCGACTCCGCGTACCTCGCAGACGTGCCGAATCATCTCGTGGAGCACCACGCGCCAAAGTCGCCGGTGACGACGCTGTGGTGGCGCTCGGTCGGCCACTCGCACAGCGGGTTCGTGATGGAGACTTTGATGGACGAGTTGGCCAAGGCGGCGGGGCAGGATCCCCTGGCCTACCGCCGCGCGCGCCTGGCCAAGCATCCGCGCCATCTCGGGGCTCTCGAGCTGGCCGCGGCCAAGGCGGGCTGGGGCACGCCCCTGCCGCGCGGTCGCTTCCACGGCCTGGCCGTGCACGAGTCGTTCAACAGCTACGTCGCGCAGGTGGCGGAGGTCTCGGTGGACCGTGGCGCCATCCGCGTGCATCGCGTCGTCTGCGCGATCGACTGCGGAACGGCGGTGAACCCGGCGGGCGTCGTCGCCCAGCTCGAGTCCGCGGTCGTGTTCGGTCTCTCCGCCGCCCTGCACGGCGAGATCACGCTGCGCCAAGGACGCGTGCAGCAGTCGAACTTCCACGACTATCGGCCGCTGCGCCTCCACGAGATGCCCGTGGTCGAAGTGCACATCGTGCCCAGCACCGAGCGGCCGAGCGGAGTGGGGGAGCCGGGTGTCCCCCCGGTCGCGCCCGCGGTGGCGAACGCGGTGTTCGCGGCCACGGGCCAGAGGCTGCGGCGGCTGCCGCTGAGGCTCGCGTGAGGACCGCGGCCGGGCTCACGGCGCTGGCCCTCGCGCTCGGAGCGGCCGCGCGCAATCAGGCCGCGCCAAAAGCGGACACCGGGTCCGGCCTGGCCGCCTTCGAGACCGTGCGCAAGGTCTTCCAGCACCCGCGCTGTCAGAACTGCCACATCCCAGGGGACGCGCCCCTGCAGTTCGACGACGGCCGGACGCACGGGCAGAACGTCAAGCGCGGGCCCGACGGACAGGGCGCGGCCGGCCTGCCCTGCGCGACCTGTCACCAGTCGCGGAACCCGCCCGCGAGCTACGGCGCGAACATGCCTCCGGGCGCGCCCAACTGGCACTTGCCCCCCGCGCGGACGCCCATGGTCTTCATTGCCCTCACGCCCGGCCAGCTCTGCGCGACCATCAAGGATCCGGCGCGGACGGGAGGCAAGGATCTCCCGGCCATGCTCGACCACGTCGCGAATGACCAGCTCGTGGGCTGGGGCTGGGATCCCGGCGCGGGCCGCGCGCCCGTACCCGTCCCCCGGGCCGAGCTGACCGCGGCCTTCCGCACGTGGATGGACGCGGGCGCGCCCTGTCCGACCCGGTGACGCCCGCGTCGATCCGCCGCCGTTACTTCTCGGCCACGACCTGGGTGAGACGCGTGGGCTCGGTGTTGTAGTTCTCGATCTCGAGCGTGTTCGACTCCTTGTCGTAGTCGATCTTCGCCGCGGGCACGAGCTTGCCCTCGCCCTTGCCGTCGGGTCCGAGCCGGATCTCCGCGAGCGTGAACGCATAGTCCGCGGAGCGGGGCTGGTTGGCGGCCTCCCAGAAGCTCATCGGCCGGTCGGTGGCCAGCACGATGCGCCGGCTGCCGTTGCTGGCGACGACCTGCTGCGCGAAGTGGATGTCCCAACCGAGCTGGCCCGTCCTCTGGATGGAGCCAGCCCGCGGCATCTTCTGGAGGGTCTCGAGCAGGGCGTCGGCGCCCTTCTCGGCGAGCACGTCGCGCAGCCTGGCCGCCTCCGCGGGGGTCGACCAGCGCTCGATCGTGACGTCGAGCGTTCCCGTGCGCGCCGGCGCGGGCCCGCTCAGGTTGACGGCGAAAGCGTGGAGGCGCAGCAGGGGCTTTCCGTCTGCCACCGCGAATTGCGCCGTGAACGCCGCCAGGACGAACGACAGGATCAGGGACGACCGTCTCGAGCGCGTCATTCGATGGCCTCTTTCCTTGGCGAGGGGAGGGCCGTCAACAATGGCCCCTCCTTGCGGTATCGGCCTTCCGGCGGGCGGCGTCAAGGGGGCCATGGAAAATGGGCCGACGGCCGGATCTGCGATAGCCTTCGCATGGTGCTCGGCCTGGCTCGGGCGGCATGACGCGGGTCCTCCGCATCGTCCTCGTGCTCGCCGCGCTGGGCATGCTCGCCTACCGCTTCCGGCACGTGGGCCTCGCCCCCTTCGCGCGCGACGAGCCGCAGTTCCTCCGGGCGGCCGGCCAGCAGCTCGACACCGGCCATTGGCTGTCCGCGAACCCCTTGTACGGCAACCTCGGACTCCGTTACGGCCCCGCCGCGTTCTGGTTCTATGGCGTGGTGCAGGCGGTGGCGGGCCGGGACCCCCGCATCGCCATCCTGGCCATGGGGCTGACCCTCACCCTTGCCCAACTGGCCCTGGCCCTCGCGGTGTGGCGCCTGCTGGGGGAGAGCGCGGCGGTGCTCGCCGTGCTCGTGGCCTGGGTGGCCTCCTCGCCCTACCAGTTCCTGTGGTCGCGCCTGGCCTGGGATCTCACGAGCAATGCCGCGGTGTTCGCGGCGGCGGCGCTGCTGTGCACGTATCGGGAGCTCGGCGTCCCTCGCGCGCTCGCGCTGGGCGCCTTGATCGGCCTCGGACTCTCCACGCACCCGATGGTGGTGCCCTTCGCGGTCGCGGTCCTGGCCGCGGTCGGATGGGAGCAGTGGCGTCGTGGACGCGACGGCATCCTCGCCGCCGCCGCGCTGATCGGCTGCATGGTCCTGGTGAACGTGCCGTATCTCCTGTTCCTGCTGAGGGCGCCCATCGTGGGCCGGGCGCCGCGGCTGCCGCTCTCACCCGCCGGCTTCGGGTCCCTGTTCCTCCAGGCACCCCGCATTGCGACGACCTGGGGACTCCCGTATTACTTCGGCCGCTCCTGGTCCGACTTCCGCCTCTGGCTGGGCGAAGGCGCGGATCTCGTCGAGCCGATCTCTCTCGTCGCGCTCGTCCTCTGTGCGGTGGCCACCGTCGCCGGGATCGCCGCCGCCCTCCTCTCTCCCGATGCGCGCCAGCGCCGGATGGGACGAGTGGCCCTGATCGCGTGGATCGGCAACGTCCTGCTCCTGGCCGCGGTCGGCCTCGAGCGCCATCCTCACTACAACTTCTCCTCCGCCTGGGTGCCCGTATTCGGCGTCGCCTCCGCCGTGGCCTGGCTCCGGCGCACCCGTCCCCGCGCCGGCAGCGCCGCCCTCGCCCTCTTGGCGGCCGTCGCCATCGGACAGTTCGCGGTCATCGTCGGGTGGATGGGGTTCATCCGCGCGAGCGGGGGCACGCGGTCGCCCGGCTATGGGACGCCGATCGGGATCCAGAGGGACGCCATGCGCGCCGCCTGCGCCACCTCCGAGCCCACGATCGTGCTGAAGAACGAGACCGAGATGTTCCCGTTCCCGTTCGAATACCACGCCCTCACCCTGCCGGAGTGTCGAAGCAAGACGCTCGTGGTGTGCGCGGAGGAGCCGCGCCCGCTGACGAAGGCGTGCCCATCACCGGCGGCCGGGGCGCGCGTGCTGGCTGAAGGTCGAATGAGCACAGGGTGTGTCCGGCGCGATCGTCACTGGCGCGCGATCGCCGCCTTTCCTCCGCGGAGCACGTACTTCTGGACCTTGCCCGTCGCCGTCTTGGGCAGCTCGGCCAGGAACGTGAACCCGTGAGGGGCCTTGAAGTGCGCGAGATGGGTGCGCGCGAACTCGCGCAGCTCGGCCTCGTCCGCGCGCGCCCCCGCGCGCAGGACCACGAAGGCGTGCGGGGCCTCGCCCCATTTCTCGTGCGGGAGGCCGACGATCGCCACCTCCTGCACGGCGGGGTGGCGCAGCAGCACGCCTTCGACCTCGACCGACGAGATGTTCTCGCCGCCGCTGATGATCACGTCCTTCAGACGGTCGCGGATCTCGACATAGCCGTCCGGATGGACGACGGCCGCGTCTCCGGTGTGGAACCAGCCGCCGCGCAGCGCCTGCGCCGTGGCCTCGGGATCGTTGAAGTAACCCTTCATCACCGCGTTGCCGCGCACCACGATCTCGCCGAGGGTCTCGCCGTCGTGGGGGACCTCGCGGCCGCCTTCGTCGTGCACGACCAGCTCGCCGGAAGTGACGAGCTCGACGCCCTGGCGCGCCTTGATCGTCGCGCGCTCCGCGGCTCGCAGATGGTGATGAAGGGCGCGGTCTCGGTCAGACCGTATACCTGCGTCACCGTCCACCCCAGCTCGCCCTCGACGCGTTCGATGGTGGCGGCCGCGGGCGGCGCGCCGGCGGTGAGAATGCGCAGGGGCCCGATCGTGCCCGCGCGCAGCTCGGCCGGAGCGCAGGCGATCCCGATGAGGACGGTCGGAGCCGCGCACAGCATCGTGACCTTCTCGCGCGCGATGCTCGCGAACACGGCGGCGGGGTCCACCTTGCGCAGGCAGACGTGCGTCGCGCCGGCCGCGGTCACGATCCAGACGAACGTCCACCCGTTGGCGTGGAACATGGGCAGCGTCCAGAGGTAGCGGTCGCCGCAGCCCATCGGATGATGGACGAGCGTCCCCACCGCGTTCATGTAGGCGTTGCGATGCGTGATCATCACGCCCTTGGGGCGCGAGGTCGTACCGCTGGTGTAGTTGATGGTGAGGAGGTCGCTTTCGCGGATCTCGGGCCGATCGAAGGTGGCGGGGCCGGCGGCCAGCGTGGCCTCGTAGTCCAGCCAGCCCGCGCGTGGCGACTCCAGCGCCACGAACGCCTGCACGTCCGGAATCTCGGCGCGGATGGAGTCCACCGCCTCCAGGTAGTCGGAGTGCGCGCAGACGACCCTGGCTCCGCTGTGCCGGATGAGGTACACGAAGTCGGCGGGGGTCAGGCGATAGTTGACGGGCACGAGCACGGCGCCGATCTGGGGGACGGCGTAGAACGATTCGAGCTGCGCGTGCGTGTTGGGCGCGATGTAGGCGACCCGATCGCCCGGTCCGACGCCGAGCGCCTGCAGGGCGGCCGACCACCGGTCGCAGCGGTCGAAGAACTGCCGATACGTGAGGCGCAGGTCCCCGTCCACCACCGCTTCCCGTTCCGGGTAGAGGCGGCGGGCGCGCCGGGCGAACTCGAGAGGAGTGAGGGGGAGTTCCATCGCGCGTTCTTACCCCTCACCCCTGGCGGGGTCAAGGTGGGTTCCGCTAGACTCGCGCCATGTCCCCACACTCTCGACGCGACTTCCTGGGCACGGCGGCCACGACGATGGCCGCGCTCTCCCTGCCCCGCCTCGTCCTCTCCGCGGCCGATCCCGGCGATGCCATCCAGGCCGCCATCGAGAAGCAGCACGGCGAAGGCGTGCAGCGGCTGCAGGAATGGGTGAGGCAGCCCTCCATCGCCGCGGAGAACCGCGGCATGACCGAGGGCTGCGAGCTGATGATGAAGCTCGCCCGTGACGCGGGCTTCCAGAGCGTGACCAAAGTGCCGACGGACGGCCAGCCCGGCGTCTTCGCCAC
>QHVP01000070.1 GCA_003222295.1 Acidobacteriota bacterium
GGGCCGCGCCCGCGGACGACACCGCGCCCGAAGAAGCGGCGGCCCAGCTTCCGCCGCTGAAGGAAGGTGACCGCCTCACCCTGAAGAAGCTCGACACGGACCAGCACTTCACGCAGCCGCCGCCCCGCTTCAGCGAAGCGAGCCTGGTGAAGGAGCTGGAGGAGAACGGGATCGGCCGCCCATCCACCTACGCCTCCATCATCGGGACCATCGAAGCCCGCGACTACATGGAGAAGCGCGAGGCAAAGCTCTACCCCACTGAGCTCGGCTTCCTCGTGACCGATCTCCTCGTCGAGCACTTCCAGGACATCATGAACGTCGAGTACACGGCCGCCCTCGAGCAGGAGCTCGACGAGATCGAGGAAGGCAAGGACAACCTCCTCAACACCCTCAATCAGTTCTGGAAGAAGTTCGAGAAGGATCTCAAGAAGGCCTCGAAGGAGATGAAGGACGTCAAGCGCATGGAAGAGCAGACGGATGAGGTCTGCGACAAGTGCGGCAAGCCGATGGTCCTCAAGTGGGGTCGCTACGGGAAGTTCCTCGCCTGCTCCGGCTATCCCGACTGCAAGAACACGCGGCAGCTCGCGGGGGTCGAAGGAGACGGGGGGCCGGAGCTGCACGAGGACGTGGCCAAGGAGGTCTGCCCCAACGACGCCCAGCCGATGGTGCTCAAGAAGGGTCGCTTCGGACCCTTCCTCGCCTGCAGCAATTATCCGGAATGCAAGGTCACGAAGAGGCTCGTGCGCGGCGCGGAGGGCAAGCTGCAGGTCGAGCAGCTCCAACCCATCGACGAGGCCTGTCCGGAGTGCACGAAGCCTCTCATGTGGCGCCGCGGTCGTTTCGGCCCCTTCATCGCCTGCAGCGACTATCCCAACTGCAAATACATAAAGAAGAAGGAAGCGAAGGAGATCGGCCTCAGCTGCCCCGAGTGCGGACAGGGGCAGGTGGTCGAGCGCAAAGGGCGGTGGGGCCGGTCGTTCTACGGCTGCAAGCGTTATCCGGAGTGCAAGTTCACGGCCTACCACCGCCCGCTCGGCGAGCCATGCCCCGACTGTGGCCGGCCGTACCTGCTGGAGAAGGAGACCAAGAAGGAAGGCAAGGTCATCTTCTGCGGGAACGAGGCGTGTCATTACAAGCGGGAGGCGGCGTAGCTCGGTCGGTCGTTGGCCGCTTGTAATAGAAGTATTAAGTCAGGGGGGGCACTTGCGCCTCACCCCGACGGGCGCTGCGCGACCCCCCCCTGAAACCCCCCTCGCACGTCGCCGCGCTATGATCGCCAGACGGACATGACCGAACGCGTCACGATCGTCGGGGGCGGGCTGGCCGGGAGCGAAGCGGCTTGGCAGCTTGCGCGCCGCGGGGTCTCGGTCGACCTCTTCGAGATGCGGCCGGTTCGGCAGACGCCCGTGCACCAGACGGGCGATCTCGCCGAGCTGGTGTGCTCGAACAGTCTGCGCGGCAACGCGCTCGACCAGGCGGCGGGCCTCCTCAAGGAGGAGATGCGCCGGATGGGGTCGTTGATCATCCGCGTGGCGGACGAGGTGCGGGTACCCGCGGGAAGCGCGCTGGCCGTGGACCGCGAGCTGTTCGCGCGCCGGGTCACGGAGGCAGTGGCCGCCCTCCCCGACGTCAGGCTGCATCGCGAGGAGAGTCCGCGCATCCCGGAAGGGCCGGTCGTCATCGTGGCCACCGGCCCCCTCACCTCCGACGCCCTGGCCGCGGAGATCGCCGCATTCGTCGGCCAGACCCACCTCTATTTCTACGATGCCGTGAGCCCGGTCGTGGACGCGGAGACCATCGAGTTCGCGCGGACCTTCCGTGCCTCCCGTTACGGAAAGGGAGGCGACGACTACGTCAACTGCCCGCTGGACGAGGAGGAGTACGAAGCGTTCTATCGCGCCCTCACCACCGCGGAGTGCGCGGAGCTGCACGCCTTCGACCACGAGTTCTTCTTCGAGGGGTGCCTCCCCGTCGAGGTCATCGCCAGCCGTGGCCGCGACACGCTGCGGTTCGGTCCCATGAAGCCGGTAGGGCTGGTCGATCCGCGCACCGGACGCCGGCCCTTCGCGGTCGTGCAGCTCCGGCAGGACAACCTCGCGGCCAGCCACTTCTCCCTCGTGGGGTTCCGGACCCAGCTCAAGTGGGGCGAGCAGAGGCGCGTCTTCCAGATGATCCCGGGGCTGGCGCAGGCGGAGTTCATACGCATGGGGATGATCCATCGCAACACCTACGTGAACGCCCCTTCGACGTTGGAGCCGACGTTCGAGACGCGCCAGCGCCTGGGCCTCTTCTTCGCGGGGCAGATGTCGGGCGTGGAGGGCTACGTCGAGTCCGCGGCCTCCGGCCTGCTCGCGGGCGTGGGCGCCGCCTTGCGGTCCCGTGGGGAAGAGCCGGTCGCCTTCCCGGAGGACACCGCGCTGGGCGCCCTCGGCCACTACATCGCGCGCAGCGACCCCAAGCACTACCAGCCCACGAACATCGCGTTCGGGCTGCTGCCGGAGCTGCCCCAGCGCGTCCGCGACAAGGGGCGCAAGCGGATGGCCATGGCGGAGCGGGCCTTGGGGAGCCTGGACAGGTTCCAGTCCCGCCTGGGCCGCCTCGAGTCTTCCCCGGCTCCGCTCCCCGCCGTCTCCCGAGGGTGACGTGCAGGCGGAGATCGCCGCCTTCCTCCGCCATCTGGACCGCGAGCGCAACGCGTCGCTGCACACCGTCCGTGCCTATGGGGAAGACCTCGCCCAGTTCGCCCGTCACGTGCGGGCAGAGCTCGGACGGGACGGACACCCGCGCGACGTCGATCACCTCCTGATCCGGGCCTTCCTGGCCCGCCTGCACCGGCAGGGGGTCAAACCCGTCTCCTCGTCGCGAAAGCTCGCCACGCTGCGCACTTTTTTTCGGTATCTCTGCCGAGAAGGCGTACTCGACCGCAACCCGGCACGGTCGCTCCTCTCACCGCGTATGGAAAAGCGGGTCCCCACGTACCTCGACGAGCGGGATGTCGCTCTTCTCGTGGAGATGCCAGGCGAGGAGGCGGCCGCCATGCGGGGCCGAGCCATCTTGGAGCTGCTCTATGCTACGGGCATCCGCTGTTCCGAGCTGGTCGGTCTGGACGTCTCCGAGATCGACCGGTCGGCGCGGATGATCAGGGTACTGGGTAAAGGCAGAAAAGAGCGCATCGTGCCCTTTGGCAGCCGCGCAGGAGCAGCGATCGACACCTACCTGTCCGTGCGCCACCAGTCGCGGCCGCGGACGGATGCCCTGTTCGTCAATGCGCGGGGCGGGCGCCTCAGCGACCGGTCCGTCCGGATCCTGGTCGCGAAGCGCGTGAAGGCAGTGGCACTTGCGCATCGCGTCAGTCCTCACACCTTGAGGCACAGCTTCGCGACCCACCTCCTCGAACGGGGCGCGGACCTGCGCGCCATCCAGGAGCTGCTCGGGCATGCGAGCTTGTCGCGGGCCAAATAACTCTGGCGGTAGACAGGAACGAGACCGCGGATACACCGCCCACGTCCAATACCATCGGAAACATGATCCTGACCGACGAAGATCTGGTGGTGGCCTTCCAGTCCGGGGACATTCCCGCGTTCGATCAACTCGTTCGCCGCTGGGACCGCAAGATCCAGGGCGTCATCTACCGGCTCGTAGGGAATCATGACGAGGCCCGCGACCTCAGCCAGGAGGCATTCCTCAAGGCCTACCGCGCTCTGGGTACCTTCAAGAAGGAAGCGCGCTTCTCGTCCTGGCTCTACCAGATCGCCATCAACGCAACCCGCGACCGCCTGCGCCGCCGTCGTCGGCGGACGGACCTGAGCCTGGATGACGTCGAAGAGAAAGGCGAGAGCTCGCTGCGGGATGGGGCGCCCAGCGCCCTCGACCTGATCGAATCGAGCGATCTCTCTCGGGCCGTCGCCGCCGCGATGGCGGCTCTGCCGGAAGAGCAGCGCGAGGTGGTGATCCTCAAGGAATACCAGGGGCTCACGTTCCCCGAGATCGCGGAGACGCTGGACGTACCGCTCTCGACGGTGAAGACGCGCCTGTACCGTGGGCTCGGGCAGTTGCGGATCCGACTCGAACGGCAGGGCATCCGAGGGGGTGCCGCCGTGCCCGTTCCCAGCGCATGAAGGGACAAGGAGACGTGATGGACTGCGAGGCAATCCGGGACGACATGCTCGACGTGCTCTACGGCGAAGGCGGAGAAGCCGCCGCGCGGCGCGTCGAGGCGCATCAAGCAACCTGCGGAGAGTGCCGGCGGGAGATGGCGGACCTCCGCCGCCTCCGCGCCGACCTGTTCCAGTGGCGACTGCCCGAGCCGCGCCTCGCGCGTCCCGCCGCTCCCGCGCGGTCCCGCCGTCTGCGCCTGGGCCTCGCCGCTGCGGCCATCCTGATCCTGGCCTCCACCGCGGGGCTCGGACTGGCCGGCACCGAGGTGCGCTACGACCACAGCGGCCTCTCCGTTCGCCTGGGTCGCGGCCCCGACGCGGGCGCGCTCGCCGACCTCGAGAGGCGCCATCGCGAGGAGCTGGCCGCGCTGCGCGCCGATCTGGCCGCCGTCCGTCCGCCCGACGAGCGGCAGCTCCTGCGCACGGTGGCGGACATGATCCGCGAGAGCGAGTCGCGCCAGGACGAGGCCCGCCTGGCCAGCTTGCGCGTCCTCCAGCAGCGGACGGAGACCCAACGCCAGTACGACCTCGCGCGCATGAGCGCTGGCCTCTCGTACCTCGACGGCAAAGCGGGCCTGCAGGCGGCGCGCACGACGGAGCTGGTCGGCCATCTGCTTCAGGCCTCGCAGCAGAAGTAGGGAGCCGACGACCATGAACCCCCGCTGCGCTCTCGCCCTCGTCGTCCTGCTCGGCAGCCCCTCCCTGCCCGCGCAGACTCCCGATCCGAGCCCGCCGGTCTCGGCGCGGGCGGAGCTGGAGGACCTGCGCACCGCGTTGGAGACGGCGATCGGTCAGCCCGGTCGAATGGGACTCGCGCTCGGCGCGCGCGCCTCCGGGCGCGTGTACCGGTTGAAGGGCTATGGCGCCGTCATCGTCCTGGCGCCGCGCGCCCTCCCCGCGCGTCGCTTCGTCATGCGCGGCAACCGTCCCAGCGCTCCGCCCGCCCGTCCCCCGGCAGGCGCGCCGGGTTCGCGCGTCGTGATCACCGTGCCCGAGGGAACCTTCGACGTGGGTATCGACCTCGGTGACCTCGAGCGCGAGATGGAAGCGCAGATGGCGGCCCAGGCCGCCGCGCTGCGCGACATGGAATCCGCGCAGCGGGAATGGACGCGCGCCCGCGTCGAGGAGATGCGCCAGCACCTGCGCCTCGTCGAAGACCAGGCGGAAGCGTTCCGGCTGGAGGCCGAGCGCGCTCGGCGCAAGGCGGAACGGGAGGTGCGGACGCGCTTGATGCCTCCGCCCGCGCCCGTCGCGCCGTCCGTCCCTGCCGCTGCGCCCGTTCCCGCCGTGCCCCCGGCGACCTTGGTGGACCTCGAGGGGCCGCCGCCGCCGCCGGAGCCGCCCGACGCGCCCCCACCGTGGCGCTTCTGGTTCGACGTCACCGACGAATCCGACGCGCCCGACGGGCCCAACAGGCCCGACGGCATGGGCACATCCGATGCCGACGCGCTCGTGGCCACCGTGCGTGAGCGCCTGGTCGCCGGGCTCGCCGCCTACCGGCGCCCGCTCGCCTCGATGCGGCCGGACGAGTTCGTGACCGTCGCCGTCGACCTCGTCCCCGACCTCTTCCTGCCCTCGCGCCCCACGCGCACCCTGCTTATACGCGTGCGTGCGGGCGATCTGCAGGAGCATCGGGCCGGGCGCCTTTCCGGGACCGAGCTGCGCAAGCGCCTCGAGTTCGAGGAGAACGAAGGTCTCTAGGTGCCCGCGCCTCCCGCGCGCCGACCCAGCAGGATCGCGGTGAGGATGGCCAGGCCGCCGTCGGTGACGGCGAAGAGCAGGAACGTCGACGGCGAGCCGTGCTGGAAGTGGTCGAGCACGAAGAGCGCCGCCCCGAGACCCTTGGCCAGCACACCCGCGACCCACAGATAGCCCCGCCGCGCCTCCACGTCACGCGCGGCCCAGAAGTAGCCCGCGGCCAGGGACAGCGTGAACACGCCGTTGAGCTGCGCGTTGATGAGGGGAACCGGAGGGGGCGCGCCCATGGCCTCGGCCAGCCGGGGCGCGACCAGCAGCATCGGGACGGCGAGCGCGAGGTCGTAGACGCCGGACACGAGGGCCAGCGTGCGAAGACCGCCCGTTCGTTGACCGCCCTGCATGCGGACCCTATACTAATCTTTTCGCCGCGCACTCCTGAGGCGCGCATGTCCACCAGCAAGGCCCTCCACGGTACGACCATCCTCGCCGTCCGGCACCGCGGCGGCTGCGCCATCGCCGGCGACGGGCAGGTCAGCATGGGCCGCACGGTGATGAAGCACGGGGCCAGGAAGATCCGCCGCCTGCACAACGGGAAGGTCCTGGCCGGCTTCGCGGGGTCGACCGCGGACGCCATGGCCTTGTTCACGAAATTCGAGTCCAAGATCGAGGAGTACCGGGGCAACCTCGAACGCGCATCCGTCGAGCTGGCCCGGGAATGGCGCACCGACCGGGTGATGCGCCGGTTGGAGGCCTTCCTGATCGTGGCCGATCGCGAGTCCTCGTTCCTCCTCTCCGGAGCCGGCGACGTCATCGCGCCCGACGACGGGATCGTGGCCGTGGGCAGCGGCGGCTCCTACGCGCTGGCCGCCGCGCGCGCGCTGGCCCGCCACACCAGCCTCGACGCGCCGACCCTCGCCCTGGAGGCGATGAAGGTGGCGGCGCAGATCTGCATCTACACCAACGACCAGATCACCGTGGAGAGCCTCTAGGTGCGGATGCCCGCCCGGTGGGCGCGCTAGTGCCGATCCAGCTCCCCGCCTCGAGCGAAGAGCTCGCTTCCCTCGACAAGCTCAGCCCGCGTGAGATCGTCGCCGAGCTCGACCGTCACGTCGTGGGTCAGGCCGCGGCCAAGAAGGCGGTCGCCATCGCCCTGCGCAACCGCATCCGCCGCCAGCGCCTTCCCCCGGAAGTGGCGGCGGAGGTGACGCCCAAGAACATCCTCATGATCGGGCCGACGGGGGTGGGGAAGACGGAGATCGCCCGACGCCTGGCCCGCCTCAGCAGCAGCCCGTTCCTGAAGGTCGAGGCCTCGAAGTTCACCGAGGTGGGCTACGTGGGCCGCGACGTGGAATCCATGATCCGGGACCTGACGGGATCGGCAGTGGACATGGTCCGCCGCGAGAAGCAGGCGGAGGTGGCGCGGCAGGCGGAGGCCAATGTGGAGGAGCAGCTCCTCGACCTCCTCCTGCCCCCGTACCGGCCCGCCTCCTCGCCGGGCGTGACGGCCGAAGACGAGCACCGCGCCGCCGAGCAGTCGCGCTCCACCCGCGAGAAGCTCCGTGGGCAGCTCCGGACGGGCAGCCTGGACGCGCGCACGGAGATGGCCATCAACGTCAAGGACCTCTTGCCCGGCCTCTTCGGGAACAAGACCAAGCGTCGCCGGATGAGCATTCCGGAGGCGCGGGCCGTGCTCATCCAGGAAGAGCTCAGCCGGCTGGTGGACGCCGAGCAGGTGGCGCGCGCGGCCATCGAGCGCGTGCAGACCGCGGGCATCCTCTTCGTCGACGAGATCGACAAGATCGCAGGGCGCGAAGGCGGTCACGGCCCGGACGTGAGCCGCGAGGGCGTCCAGCGCGACATCCTGCCCATCGTCGAGGGCACGACGGTCTCCACGAAGTACGGTCCCGTCCGCACCGACCACATCCTGTTCATCGCCGCCGGCGCCTTCCACGTCTCCAAGCCCTCCGACCTGATCCCGGAGCTGCAGGGGCGCTTTCCCATCCGCGTCGAGCTGGACGCGCTGACCGAAGAGGACCTCGTCCGCATCCTCACCGAGCCGCGCAGCGCGCTCCTCGGCCAGTACCAGGCCCTGCTCTCGACGGAGGGCCTGAAGGTCACCTTCACCGACGAAGCGGTCCGCGAGATGGCCCGCTTCGCGATGGAGGTGAACCAGGCCACCGAGAACATCGGCGCCCGCCGCCTCGCCACCATCCTGGAGACGGTGCTGGAAGATCTCTCGTTCGAAGGTCCGGAGAAGGGCGAGCGCAGCGTACGCATCGACGGCGACGAGGTCCGCCGCCGCCTGACCCCGCTGGCCCGAGACCAGGACCTGAGCCGGTTCATCCTCTGAAGCTCGAGCACGGAGTCGCGCGCCCGGGCCCCTGGACGCGAGGCCTCGCTCTGGCCGCGCTGGCCCTGCTCCCGCTCGCCGCCTGCGGCAAGCGCGGCGACCCCCTCCCGCCGCTGCCCGTGACGCCGCAGGCCGTGACGAACCTCAAGCTCGCGCAGCGCGGGGACCGGCTCGAGATCGCCTACGTGGCGCCGCGCGCCACCAGCGGCGGCGCGCGGCTCGGGGTGCTCGACATCGAGATCCTGCGCGCGGACGCTCCCGGCGACTTCCAGAAGATGGCTCGCCGGACGCGGCGGCGGGCTGCGCCCGGGGAGAGCCTCGCCGAGACCTCGCCCCTTCCGTCTCCCGGGACCACCGTCCGTGTGGCCGCGCGCGCGCTGGACCGTGGCCACGTGTCGGCTCTCTCGTCGGTGGCCACCATCGTCGTGCAGCCGCCGCCGCCCGCCCCTCACGACCTCGCGGCCGAGCTCAAGGGTGAAGCGGTCGCTATCCGCTGGATGGGTACCGTGCCCAGCCCTTCGCCCTCGCCGAGCCCTGCGCCGAGTCCGGTGCCCAGTGCCTCGCCGGGTACTCTCTCCTCTCCGGCGCCGGGCGCGTCACCAGGCGTCAGCCCGTCGCCCACCGCATCGCCTCGCCCGTCACCGTCACCTTCGGCCACGCCCAATCCGCCCGCGCGGGGGTTCCTCCTGTACCGGCGCAGCGATCCCGGTGGATCCTACGGCGGTCCGATCCGGTCCGAGCCGTTCACGACCAACGCGTTCGAAGACAAGGCGGTCTCGCTGGGCCAGCGCTGGTGCTACGTCGTGGGGACGGTCGTCTCGACGGAGCCCGTGGCCGAGAGCGCGCGCTCGAACGAGGCCTGCGTGTCCGTGCGCGACATCGTGGCCCCGGCCGCGCCCAGCGGCGTCGCCGCCGTGGGGGGGCCGGAGGGGGTCGAGGTCTCCTGGAGCCCGTCGACCGAGGCCGACCTCGCGTCCTATCGCCTCTACCGCGAGGTGCCGGGCAGACGGCGGGAGCGGGTGGGTGAGGTCGCGCCTCCCGAGACGTC
This sequence comes from Acidobacteriota bacterium, assembly GCA_003222295.1. Lineage (GTDB taxonomy): Bacteria > Acidobacteriota > Vicinamibacteria > Fen-336 > Fen-336 > AA29. The sequence goes on from QHVP01000070.1 coordinate 9,254, forward strand.
GCTGCGCGACGCCACCGCCACTCCGGGCACCCGCTACACGTACAGCGTGACCGCAGTCGACCGCGCCGGCAACGAGAGCCCGCCGTCCGCGCCCGTCCCCGGCGGCCGACCCTGAGGCCGCGGATGCTCCGACCTCGACGGGGCGATATCATTTCGATCGAGACCGAGGAGGGCTAGGACATGCCGCTCTACGAATACGTCTGCGCCTCTTGCGCCGGCAGGTTCGAGCTCTACGTGCGCTCCTGGAGCGAGGAAGTGGCCTGTCCGTCCTGCCAGGGCCGCGACGTCGAGAAGCAGCTCTCGACGTTCGCCTTCGCGGGCGGCGGGCCCGCGTCGAGCGGCGGCGGAGGATGCGGATGCGGGCGCGGCGGCTGCGGCTGCGGACATTGAAGTGAGCCAGCCGACAGACGTCCTCGCGGGCAAGATCCGCCGCGCGGAAGAAGGCGGAGGAACGGAGCGGCGGGAGCGACAACACCGCGAAGGCAAGCTCACCGCACGCGAGCGCGTCGAGCTCCTCCTCGACGAAGGGACGTTCGAGGAGCTGGACATGCTCGTGCAGCATCGATGCCTCGACTTCGGCATGGCCGACCAGAAGGTCCCCGGGGACGGCGTCATCTCAGGCTACGGCAAGGTGGAGGGACGCCTCGTCTACGTCTTCGCCCAGGACTTCACCGTCTTCGGCGGCAGCCTGTCGGAAACCAACGCCCAGAAGATCTGCAAGGTGATGGATCTGGCCGTCAAGATGGGCGCGCCGATCGTGGGTCTCAATGACTCCGGAGGGGCTCGCATCCAGGAAGGCGTCGCTTCGTGCCGCAGATCTCCGCGATCCTCGGCCCCTGCGCGGGCGGGGCCGTCTACAGCCCCGCCATCACGGATTTCAACGTGATGGTGAAGGACACCGCGTACATGTTCGTGACCGGCCCCGACGTCCTCAAGACCGTCACCCATGAGGAGGTGAGCAAGGAGGACCTGGGGGGGGCCATGACGCACAACGTTCGCTCCGGGGTCGCGCACTTCGCCGTGGACGACGACCGCGCCGGCCTGGCTCTGATCCGCGAGCTCCTCTCCTACATGCCGTCGAACAACATGGAGGAGCCGCCACGGCACCGCAGCGACGACCCCGCCGACCGCGAGGACGCCGCCCTCGACACGCTGATCCCCGTCGAAGCGAACAAGCCCTACGACGTCAAGCGGCTCATCGAAGGCGTGGTGGACTTGGGCCGCTTCCTGGAGGTGCACGCGCACTTCGCGCCCAACATCGTGGTGGGCTTCGCGCGCTTCGCGGGCCAGAGCGTCGGCATCGTGGCCAACCAGCCGGCGGTGCTGGCCGGCTGCCTGGACATCGACGCCAGCGTGAAGGCCGCGCGCTTCGTGCGCTTCTGCGACGCCTTCAACATCCCGCTCGTGACCTTCGAGGACGTGCCCGGTTTCCTGCCCGGCACCGGCCAGGAGTTCGGCGGGATCATCCGCCACGGGGCCAAGCTCCTCTACGCCTTCGCCGAGGCCACGGTGCCGAAGATCACGGTCATCACCCGCAAGGCCTACGGGGGCGCCTATTGCGTGATGTCGTCCAAGCACATCCGCACCGACCTCAACTTCGCCTATCCCACCGCGGAGATCGCGGTGATGGGGCCGGAGGGCGCGGTCAACGTCCTCTACCGCCGCGAGCTGGCCCGGGCGGACGATCCCGAGGCCCTCCGCCGGCAGAAGGTCGAGGAGTTCCGCGAGAAGTTCGCGAACCCCTACGTGGCCGCGGAGCGTGGGTTCGTGGACGAGGTGATCTTCCCCCGCCAGACCCGGCGCAAGATCGTGGCCGGCCTGGACATGACACGCAACAAGCGGGAGCGCAACCCGCCGCGCAAGCACGGCAACATCCCCCTGTGAGCTCCTTCCGCCGGATCCTCATCGCGAACCGTGGCGAGATCGCGGTGCGTATCGCGCGCGCCTGCCGCGAGCTCGACATCGCATCGTTGGCGGTCTACTCGGAGGCGGACCGGGCCGCCCTGCACGTGCGGATGGCGGACGAGGCCTTCGCCATCGGCCCCGCCCCTTCCCGCGAGAGCTACCTGCGCATCGACCGCATCCTGGAGGTCGCACGCCGCAGCGGAGCCGACGCCGTGCATCCCGGTTACGGGTTCCTGGCCGAGAACGCGGCGTTCGCGCGCGCCTGCGAAGAGGCGGGGATCGCCTTCATCGGTCCCCGCAGCGAGACCATCGCGCTCCTGGGGGAGAAGACCTCGGCGCGCCGGCTGGCCGTGGAGGCCGGCGTCCCGGTGGTGCCGGGAACGCTCGCGCCCTTGGACGACCTCGACCTCCTGCGCGGCGAGGCCGAACGCATAGGGCTGCCGATCATGATCAAGGCCGCGGCCGGCGGCGGGGGCAAGGGCTTGCGCCTCGTCCGCGACGCGTCCTTCCTGGCCGCGGCGGCCGCGCGCGCCCGATCGGAGGCGCTCTCCGCCTTCGGCGACGGGCGCCTGTACCTGGAGAAGGCGCTGGAGCGGCCACGTCACATCGAGATCCAGGTCCTGGCCGATCACCACGGGCACACCGTGCACGTCTTCGAGCGGGAATGCTCGATCCAGCGCCGCCACCAGAAGGTGATCGAGGAGAGCCCGTCGCCGTTCGTGACCCCGGAGCTGCGCGAGCACATGGGCGCGCTCGCGGTGGCGCTGGCCGTGCGCGCGGGCTACCGCAACGCGGGGACGCTCGAGTTCCTGGTCGACGCGGCCGGCCATCCGTACTTCCTCGAGATGAACACGCGATTGCAGGTCGAGCATCCCGTGACCGAGATGGTCACCGGGCTCGACCTCGTGAAGCTGCAGATCAGGGTCGCGCAGGGCGAGCCGCTGCCCTTCGCCCAGGCCGACCTGCGCCAGCGGGGCCACGCCATCGAGTGCCGCGTCTACGCCGAGGACCCCGGGCAGGGATTCCTCCCCAGCCCGGGACGGATCGTGGTCCTGCGCGCGCCCGCCGGTCCCGGCCTGCGCGACGACAGCGGCGTGTACGAAGGCGGGGAGGTCCCGATCCACTACGATCCGCTCATCTCCAAGCTCGTGGCCTGGGGCACCGACCGCGCGGAAGCCATCGCCCGGATGCGCCGCGCGGTGTCCGAGTACGCGGTGCTCGGGATCACCACCACCCTGCCGTTCTTCGAGCGCGTGCTGCGGCATCCGGCGTTCCTGGCCGGGGACATCGACACCGGCTTCATCGAGCGCCACCTCGACCAGCTGCGCGCCGCGCCCTCGGACGAGGACCGGGACATCGCCGTGGTGGCCGCGGCCGTGCGAGCGCTGCGCGACCGGCAATCGGCGCGGGCCCAGGGCCCCGTACCCGGAGACGCCACTTCGGCGTGGCGCGCCCGCGGCTGGCGCGACCTGGGCCCGGTCCGGTGATCTACGACGCCACCGTCGACGGGCACACCGTGCGCGCGGAGGTGCGCGCGGGCAGCGGAGAAGGCCGCTACACCGTCCGTATCGACGGCCGGCCGCTCGAGGTCGACGTCCGCGCCGCGGGTCCGCACACGATGAGCGTGATCGCGTGCGGCCACGCCCACGAGATCTTTCTCGAGGCGCTGGAGGGGGGCTACCGCGTCCTCCTGCGCGGCCGGGTGCTGGACGTCGGCCTGGTCGAGGCCGCGCGCGGTGCGGTCGCGGCTCGGGGCACGGCGGGCGGACCCGCGCGCGTACAGGCGCCGATGCCGGGCAAGCTCGTGCGCGTGCTGGTCCGTGCCGGCCAGGACGTGGGCGCGGGCCAGGGCCTCGTCGTGATGGAAGCCATGAAGATGGAGAACGAGATCCGCGCGCCGCGGGCGGGGCGGGTGAAGGAAGCGCCGGTCCAGGAAGGTCAGGCGGTGGAAACCGGCGCGCTCCTCGTCCTCCTGGAGTGACCCGCCGCTTTCCCCTGGGCCCGCCATGAAACGCCGCTCCCTCGTCCTCGTCGTCCTCGCCGTCGCCCTTGGCGCGGCCCTCCTGCGCGTGCCGGTGTGGACGGCCCAGATACTTTCCGGCCGTCTGGCCCGCGTCTTCCATCGGTCCGTCTCGATCGGTGCCGTCCGCTACCACCTGGTGCCCCTGCAGGTGGAGGTGACGGACCTGCGGATCGCCGGCGCCACTCCCGCCGACGAGCCCTTCCTGGAAGTGCCGCGCCTGGCCGTGACCCCGTCGCTCGCCCCGCTGTTCGATCGCCGCCTGGTCCTCACCCGCGTCGTGGTCGAGCGCCCGCGCGTCCGCGTGCGCGCGTTCAGGAGAGGGGGCGACGACCTTCCGCACATCACCCTCGGAGGGCCGGGCCGCGAAGTGCAGATCCGGCGCCTCATCGTCGCGGGGGGCGAGCTGGAGCTGGACCACCAGCGCGTGCCCCTCGACCTGGAGCTGCCGGACGTCGGTGGCCGGCTCAACCAGCGGCGACCCGGGGTATTGGCGGGCACGTTCTCCTTCGGACCCGGGCCCGCGCGCTTCGGCTCCGCGCCGCCCCTGTCGCTCAGCACGCGCATCGACCTGGCCCTGGAAGGCCCCAACGTCACCATCGAGTCCGGCAGCCTCACCGGCGACCGCACCGACCTCACCTATCGTGGCCGCGTCTCGCTTTCCCCGCACCTGGGCGCGGAGCTGGGCGTGGCGGGCCAGGTGGACCTCGCCATCCTCGACCGTCACGTGCTGGCCAGCGACCTCGGAATCGAGGGGCACGGCCAGTTCCGGGGGACGGTGCGCCTCGATCAAGGACGACTGCGCGTGGCCGGCCGCCTGGACGGCACTCGGGGATCGTTCAACGGCGTCGCCGTGCCGCGCTACGCGGGCGAGGTGAGCTGGGACGAGAAGGGCATTCGCGTGCGCGGGCTGGAAGCGTCGCTGCTCGGCGGAACCGGGAAGTTCGAGATCGAGGTGCCGCCGGCGCCGGGCGAAGCGCGCGTGGACGCGCAGCTCGAAGGCATCGACGCGGAGGAGGCGGCCAGCCATCTTTTCGACATCGGCAAGGCCGGCGTGGGGGCGGGAGCGACGGGCGAGGTGTCGGTGCGCTGGCCGCGCGGCCAGCGGCGGGCCCTGAGCGGTCGCGCCGCCCTCGACTTCGCGCCGCGTGCGGACGGCCGCACTCCGCTCACCGGACGCCTGGTGTGGCGCGCCCACGAGGGGGCCCAGTTCGTCGAGGAGGCGCAGCTGCAGACCCCCGGCGCACAAGCCCATCTCAAGGGGCCCGTCTCCATCGACCGGAAGACGGACCTCGAGGTCGAGGCACGCAGCAACGACCTTGCGGCCACGGACGAGCTTCTCCTGCGGCTCCGCCGCGCCCTGGGCGCGCGCGCGACCGAGCCGGCCGGTCTCAGCGGCGCCGGCGTCTTCGAGGGCCGCTGGCGCGGCCCGCTCGCCGCTCCCGTCTTCGAGGGCCGCTTCACCGGAGAGGACGTGGCCTACCTGGGCGTGCGTTGGGGTCACGCGGAGTGGGTGGGGGCGTTCGATGCGCGCGAAGTGCGGCCGCATTCCCTCGTCCTGCGCCGGCCCGGCGGCGAGCTCTGGGTGGACGGGCGCGTGCAGACCGGCGACCTCGGCGACGAGGACGGGATCGACGCGCGCGTGCGCATCGTGAACTGGCCCGCGCCCGACCTCGTCAAGGCCCTGGGCTGGGAGGTCGAGGTGCAGGGCCTCGTCTCCGGCGAGGCCACGCTCACCGGCCGGCGTAGCGAGGCGCACGGCGCCGTGCACCTCGCGAGCGCCTCCGGCCGCTACTACGGCGTGCCCTACGAGGACCTCGACGTGCGCGCCGCCCTCCACGGCCGCGTGACCGAGGTGACGGCGGGCCGGGCCCGGGTCGGCAGGAGAACGTGCCCGCCAATACCCCGGGTCGCCGCTGGTTGAGCCGGCCACCGACGTCCGGCAGCTCCAGGTCGAGGGGCACGCGCTGGTGGTCCAGCTCCAGCTCGCCCCCTGCGACGATGAGGCGCCGGATCTGCACTTCGCGGCCGGGCCCTCCGAGGGTGATGTGCGGAAGGTCGTCGCCCCCTCTCCTGAACGCGCGCACGCGGACGCGCGGGCGCTCGACCACGACGCGGGTGAGGACCAGGCGGCGATCGAACAGCGGGGCGAGCGACGGGGTCACGGCCAGGCGCGGCACTTCCAGGAAGGGCTCGTCGGCGGGAGTGGCGCCGGCGATCCGCAGGTCCGTCACCTCCACCTGCAGGGGCACCAGGTGGTAGCGGACGGCACCGATCGAGACGGACCGATGGAAGACGCGGGCCAGACGGCCGGAAAGTATCTGGGCCGTCCACACCGGCACGCGCAGGAGGGCCGCGCCAAGGGCGACGGCGAGGACGACGAGGACGAGGGAGCGGCGTTTCATGGCGGGCCCAGGGGAAAGCGGCGGGTCACTCCAGGAGGACGAGGAGCGCGCCGGTTTCCACCGCCTGACCTTCCTGGACCGGCGCTTCCTTCACCCGCCCCGCCCGCGGCGCGCGGATCTCGTTCTCCATCTTCATGGCTTCCATCACGACGAGGCCCTGGCCCGCGCCCACGTCCTGGCCGGCACGGACCAGCACGCGCACGAGCTTGCCCGGCATCGGCGCCTGTACGCGCGCGGGTCCGCCCGCCGTGCCCCGAGCCGCGACCGCACCGCGCGCGGCCTCGACCAGGCCGACGTCCAGCACCCGGCCGCGTGTCGAAGGCGACCTCAGCGCCGCGCGGTTGTTCCTCGGGGACGAGGGGGTGGGAGCGCTGGAGGGGCGGATCCTCGGCACGGGTGACGGCCGGGTGGCCGTGGACGCGCGCTGCCGGTCGCCGCGCGTGGACCTGGCCGTCCAGGGCAGCGTCGGCGTGGCCGCGCCCTACGAGTCCGACCTGACGCTCACCGCCGAGCAGACGAGCCTCGATCCGTTCGCGCGCGTGGCGG
>QHVP01000487.1 GCA_003222295.1 Acidobacteriota bacterium
CTCGGCAGGCTCGAGCCGCGTGGATGCGGTTGCAGGTGGCGTCCTCGGAGAGCCGAAGCATCTCGGTGCAGTAGGTGAAGAGCGAGCCGTGGCCTTCGGCGGCGAAGAGGGCGGGTCGGGCGTCGAGCACGGCCAGATGCGCCACGAGCTCGACCGTTGCCTCGCGCTCGTTGCCGGCGAGCACACCGATGCGCGCGAGGAGATCGTGATCCGAGAGGCTGGAGGCGAGAGCCAAAATGTTCGTGTTCATATGTATCACGGTGTTTTTTGGGCCTCAGCCACGGCTCTAAACCGCATCAGGACGTCGCCTCGGACTGGATTCCGCGCGCGAGAGTGCGTCGGCGCGGAAGCGGCGCAGAGAGGCACAAACGCATTCCAGGCCCGGTTTTAGACGCGCGCCGGCAGCGGAATGCGTCGCGCGATCTTGAACACGGGTCCGAAAGTCTGGCGCTGCTAAAAAAACTTCCGCGAGCGCCACGAGGACGCGCCCTACTGGGCCATCACCGCGCCACTGGCGACGTCCAGGATGATGCCTGTGATCCACGAAGCGTCCTCGGAAGCGAGATAGAAGGCAGGCTATTCTTTCGGGGACAATGACGTTCCAGCCGAGTGGAGGACCACGCATGAGGAGCCTGTCGATCGCATGTCTGGTGGCCGCGCTGCCGCTCGGCGCCGCTCTCGCCCAGGAGAAAGGGGGCGCGGCCGCGCCCGCGATGCCCGACTACTCGTCCTCCATCCTGACGCCCAAGGCCCCGGCTTCCCCTCGCATCAACGGAGCGAGGGTCTTCGGGGTGCGGCCGGCCCATCCTTTCCTCTTCACGATCCCCGCCACCGGCCAGCGGCCCATGACCTACGGCGCCGTGGACCTGCCCGCGGGCCTGAAGCTCGACGCGGGCACGGGTCGCATCACGGGCGCGCTGGCGGCGCCTGGCCAGTACGTCGTGACGCTCACCGCCCAGAACGCGCTCGGCAGGGCCCAGCGCGAGCTGCGCATCGTGTGCGGGGACCGCCTGGCCCTGACGCCGCCCCTCGGCTGGAACAGCTGGAACGCCGGCGGTCCCTTCGTCGACACCGCGAAGGTACGCGCGGCCGCCCGGGCCATGGTGGAGACGGGCCTCGTCGAGCACGGCTGGAGCTACGTGAACATCGACGACGCCTGGCAGGGCAAGCGCGGCGGCCCCTACGACGCGATCCAGCCGAACGAGAAGTTTCCCGACCTCAAGGGGCTCGCCGACGAGGTCCACGCCCTGGGATTGAAGGTCGGCATCTACTCGACTCCGTGGGTCACGTCCTACGCCGGCTACGTGGGCGGCTCCGCCGACAATCCCGAAGGGACCTGGAACGGCGCGGTCGACAAGGAAAAGATCGGGCGCCGCCACGGCCGGCATCCGTTCGCCTGGGCCGACGCTCGCCAGTGGGCCGACTGGGGCTTCGACTACCTGAAGTACGACTGGAACCCGAACGACCTCGAGCACGTGCGCCAGATGAGCGATGCGCTCCGTTACAGCGGGCGGGACGTCGTCTACAGCCTCTCGAACTCCGCCCCTTTCGAGCAGGCGGACGAATGGGCGGCCTACGCCAACGCCTGGCGCACCACCGGCGACATCCGCGACACCTGGCCGAGCATGTCCGCCAAGGGGTTCGGACAGAACAAGTGGGCTCCCTTCGCCGGTCCCGGGCACTGGAACGATCCCGACATGCTGGTGGTGGGCCTCGTCGGCTGGCAAGGGCAACTCCACTTCACGCAGCTCACGCCGGACGAGCAGTACGTCCACATCAGCCTCTGGAGCCTGCTTTCGGCGCCACTCCTGATCGGCTGCGACATGTCGAAGCTCGACGACTTCACCCTCAGCCTGCTCAGCAACGACGAGGTGCTGGCGGTGAACCAGGACCCGCTCGGCCGACAGGCCGTCACCATCGCGCAGGCGCCGAACCCGGACGATCCCGGAAGCGAGGTGTTCGAAGGCCGGCAGAGGATCGAGCTGCCCAAGGCGCTGGAGGTGCTGGCCAAGCCGATGGAAGACGGCACGGTGGCCGCCGGCCTTTTCAACCGGAGCACCAGGCCGGCCCGGGTGACAATGCGCTGGGCCGATCTCAAGATCCAGGGCCGACAGCGCGTCCGCGACCTGTGGCGGCAAAAGGACCTGGGCGTCTTCGACGGTGAGTTCGCGGCCGAGGTCCGGCCGCACGGCGTCGTGATGGTGCAGCTGTTCGCGGAGAAGTAAGAGAGGAAATGGTCTTGCCGCCTGCGAGGCGGCGTCGACCGGCTTGAGGATCACCCCCTCGCCTCGACGTCCGTCCATCTTCACCACCGCCGGCCGAGGCAGCCGCACAAGCCGCACCGAGGCCGTCTGGCGCACCACCGGCTGCGCGGCCAGCCAGTCCCAGTCCACGAACCCGTCCCCCGCATCCGGGTTCACCGTGAAGTAGCCCACGTTGAACGACACCAGGTTCTGGAAGAAATGCGTCCCCTGTGAGGGCGTGACCTTGAAATCGCGGAAGCCGGCCTCCACGATCACGCGCGCGCCCGCGATCTGGTCCCAGGTCACCGGGATCCCCATCCAGGGGTCGCGCGATCCCCAGCGGCCGACGCCCACGAGCAGATACGGCCGGCCCTCGGAGACGAGCACGGCGTTGAGCTGCGACAGCTCCTGCGCCACCTGCTGGCTCCGGGCCCGCTCGAACCGCTGCCGGTCCACCACCACGACGTCGCACACGTCTTCGATGCGGCCGTGCCCGAGCACGCTCGCGCTGCGGCACACGAGCATCGAGGAGGGCACCGTACCGATCTCCAGCTCCTCGCCGTCGGAGGCCAGGGCGAGCGGCCGCATCTGGAGGATCCCGACTTCCGGCTCCACGCCCCCGGCCGGAGAGAGCGTCGCCGCGAACTCGATCTCCACGGGCGCGCCCATCCCTTCCCGTCCCCGCTCGAGGAGACCGCACAGGATGTCCGCCAGGGGAAAGTGCCGGTGCTTCAGCAGCGGGTCCAGGGTCACCAGGCGCACGCCGGGGCGCGAGATCCCGTCGTAGACGGCATCGTTCTCGGCCGAGTAGGTCGAGGCCAGCGCGGCCAGCGTGCCGTCCGCCTCCGCGGCCTCGAGGCCGAAGGCGGTCTCGCGCAGCTCGTCGCCGGCGGGCCGCGACCGGTCCCCGCCGAGCGCGAGCGCCCAGAAGGAGCGTTGGGAGGTCCGCAGCGCGCTCTCCACCGAAGACAGCTCGATCCGGCGCTGCGGGTCCCGCGGGCAGAAGCGCACGCAGTTGCCGCCCTCGACCACGGTCCGCCCCAGGCCCAGGGCCACGGCGGCGATGCCGTCCTCCGCGCTGAGCGGTGACGCCGCATAGAAGTTGTACGACCTGGCCACGCCGGAGAGGTCGGGGTAGAACCGCGCGCCGTGGCGTGCGCCCACGATGCGCTGGACGACCACCGCCATCTTCTCCTGCTCCAGCCGGTAGGGTGTGGCCCGCATGTGGCTCCGGGCCCGGCGGGAGAAGGTGGAGGCGTATACGCGCTTGACCGCGCGCAGCAGCTCCTCGAGCCGAGCCCCCAGGAAGGGATGCTCGTTGGCCAGCATGAACGTCTCGTAGACGCCGGTGAAGGGCTGGAACCGCGAGTCCTCCAGCAGGCTCGACGAGCGGACGGAGAGCGGGTGGTCCACGCGTTCGAGCAGCGCCGCCAGGTCTCGCGACCGCTCTTCCGGGAACGGCGCGGCCACGAAGCGCGCCTCGACCTCCGCCTCGTCCTCGCTGCGCAACGCGAAGTCGCGCAAGCCCGACTGGTCGAGGAACTCATCGAAGACGTCGGTGCCGAGCACGACCGCGGGCGGGACTCCGATGCTGATGCCCGGGTACTCGCGGTCCAGCCGCGCATCGGCGAGCAGCAGGCGGACGAAGGCCAGCCCGCGCGCCTTGCCGCCCAGGGACCCTCCGCCGATGCGGTGGAAGTCGCCGCTGGTCTCGAAGGTCTCGCGCTCGAAGTCGGCCACGGTGGTGCGCCGGCGGCGGCGGCGGTAGGCGGCCAGGGCCTCGATCAGGTACGCGCGCAGGGACTCCACCCCGCCGAACTCCTCGGCGTGCCGCGGCCGCAGCTCCTGGGCCAGCGCGAACTCCGTGCGGGCCTTGAGCCACTTCGAGAAATGGTTCCTCTCCGCGTGGTAGGCGATCGACTCCGCGGGCACGCGCCGGAGCTGGTCTTCGAGGGTGCGCAGGTCGGTGGCGCGTCCGACCTCGCCACCGCGGGGAAGACGGAAGACGAAGTCGCCGAACCCGAAGTCCCCGGTCATCAGCCGCCGCAGCTCCTCCAGCAGCAGGGGCGAGCCCTTGAGCAGGAAGTCGGCGCCGGCGGCGCGGGCGGTCTCTTCGTGCTCGGGTCGCGCGGAATGAAGGAGGACGGGGACGTCCGGGCAGGGGCGGCGGACCTCCCGCGCGAACTCCAGCCCCGCGTCCGCGGCCATCACGCCCCCGCGGGGGAACTCTACGTCGGAGATGACGCCCAGGACGTCGTCCCGGTAGGCCTCGAAGAGCGACCACGCCTCCTCGTAGGTGGAGCAGAGCAGGATCTTGGGCCGCGCCCGCATGCGCGTGATCTTCTGGGCGATGTTGGGCGCGTCCGTGATCACGCGCTGGCTCTGGCGGAGCAGCTCGCCGTAGATGACGGGAAGGAAGGAGGAGTAGTACCGGACGTTGTCCTCGATGAGCAGGATCACTTGCACGCCGACCGCGCGCACGTCGTGGTCCACGTTGAGCCGGTCCTCGACGTCCTTCACGATGGCGAGGAGGATCCCGGTGTCGCCCTGCCACAAGAAGATGCGGTGGAAGAGGGAGGGGTCGTTGTGGGCGAGGAACTCCCTCAGCTCGCGGGTGTCGAAGGCCAGCCCCACCACCGGGATGGCCAGGCCCTCCTGGCGCAAGCGGCGCGCCAGCTCGGCCGCGTTCATGTCCCCCGGACGCAAGGTGGTGAGGATGAGCTGGTAGCGGCCCTCGCCGGCCATCCGCAGCGCCTCCGCGCCGGAGGAGGCGGGGGTGAGGCCAGGCCCGTAATGGAGGTCGAGGTTGCGGAACTCGCCCCGGATCCGCTCGCTGATCTGGCCTGCCTCCTCGAGCAGGAACCAGTCGTAGGGGCTCGAGACGAGCAGGACCTCCATCACGCGGTGACGCATGAGGTCGTGGAAGTCGTGCTCGCGGACCCGGCGAGGTCCGCCCGGCGGCACGGTCACGGTCGGACCTATACGACGCCCTGGTCGAGCATGGCGTCCGCCACCTTCAGGAAGCCCGCGATGTTGGCCCCGTTGACGTAGTTCCCGGGGGTGCCGAAGCGCTCCGCCGTCTCCATGCAGGCCTTGTGGATCGTCTTCATGATGAGGTGAAGCCGGTCGTCGACCTCTTCGCGTGTCCAGC
>QHVP01000486.1 GCA_003222295.1 Acidobacteriota bacterium
CATCTATTTCGTCCTCCGCCAGGGCGTGCTGGTCACGGTGGTGGCGATGTTCGTGGTCAACCTGCTGAGTGCGATGCCAGTGCCCCCGTCGCTGGGTCACTGGGCCGCGGACGGGATGGTGGCGGCGCTGATCGTGGTGTCATCGCTCGCGCTCTACGGCGCCCGGACGGCGCAACGCGCGCATGCGCGAGCGTGACTTTCGTTCCGGAACGAAAACGCGTCATCCATGACACGCCCATACCGCGTCCCGCTCGTCGGTTCGAAGCGAAGCATCGCTAGACTTCGAGGAGCTTCGGCACCCGCGTGAGGTTGCGCGAGCCGCCGCGAGTCACCAGCGCGACGTCCTCGATCCGTACGCCGCCGAGACCCAGGTAGTACAGGCCGGGCTCGACCGTCACGACGTGCCCGGCGCGCAGGATCGAAGGCCGGGCTGAGATCGAAGGCGGCTCGTGGATCTGCAGGCCGAGGCCGTGGCCGGTGCCGTGGAAGAAGCCCTGCATGCGCCCGTCGCGCATCCCCGTCGGATAGCCGCGCGCGGTGAAGAGGTCCTGGATCTCGCGATGGATGGCCTGGCCCCTCGCTCCCGGGCGCACGCGCCGGTGGCCGAGGCGCACGCCTTCGTTCACGAGCGCATAGACCTCCTGGAGGCGCTCGGAAGGGCGGCCACGCACGACCGTGCGCGTGAGGTCGCCGAAGTAGCCGGTGCGCTCGGAGCGCGGGAAGATGTCCATCACGATGGGCGTGTGGGCGCGGATGGGCCCGTGCCCTTCCTCGTGGGGGTCGACGGCTTGATCGCCCGGGGCGCAGATCGTGTGTGCGGGCACGCAGCCGAGCGCCATGATGCGTTCGTTCACGGCCGCCCGCAGATCCTCGGCGGTGAAGCGCCGGCCCCTCCACCTCAGCCAGCCGTCGCGGCCGACGCGCGTCGCGCGCAAGAGGGCGAGCCCGGCCTCGAGGCCGGCTTCGGCGGCGCGCAGAGCCGCCTGGATCGCCCGTACTTCGTCCGGCCGCTTCTTCTCGCGTTCCGGCCAGAAGGGATCCGGCCCCATTTCCAGACGAATCCCCCGCGCGTCCAGATCCATGGCCAGCCCGAGGGAGAAGCTGCGCGGGACCTCCACCCGTCGGATGCCGAGCCCACGCAGGGTGCGCGCGATCACGGCCGCCGGCGTCGCCTTCCCCCCCGCGGCCTCCTCCGCCTTCGCCGCCGCCGACCACGAACGCACTTCGTCCACGCGGGCCCGCGCCCGCGCGCGGTCCATCTCGAGGTCGCTCATCACGAGAACGCGCCGGCGCCCTCTCTGGACGAACAGGAACGGGTCGGGCGCGAAGAAGCCCGTCGGATACAAGATGTCCGCGTCCGTCTCGGACGCGGCGTAGAGCAGCCGCGTGAGGGGACGCCGGGCCGGGCTCATCGGGCGCTCAGGACGGGGGCGAGGCCGCACGCTCGTCCTGGCGGCGGTCGAGCATGGGAAGGAGGGCCAGCCCGCAGGCCGCGCCCAGGACCTGGAACGCGGAGCGCCAGTAGTGCCGGGGCTCCAGGGACTCCGCGGCCGCCAACATGAGGAAGAAGCCCATCAGGGGCAGCAGGCGGCGGTCGTGAACCCGCAGCCAGCGCATCAGCGTGACGACGGTCGAGGCCACGAAGATGCCCGCGACGAGCTGCGTCACGGCGCGACCTCGACCTCCACCAGGCAGTCGTAGAACGTGGCCCCCCCGCCCATGTCCGTCAGCTCCTGGCTGGTCACGGCGTTCGCGTTGCGGCCGCCGGGCGAGAGCTTGGGCCACCAGATGGACAGGCCGACGGCCACCCCGGGCCGGGCGGCATCGGACACCTCGGCCCGGGCCACGAACGACCCGCGATCGTTGAACACGCGCACGGGCATCCCATCCTCGATGGCCCGCGGCGCCGCGTCCTCCGGGTGGACGAAGACGATGGGCTCGCTCTCGCGCCGCATCAGCGTGGGCTGCGCGGAGAAGGTCGAGTTCAGGAAGGCGGGCTCTCCCGCGGCGGGATGTACTGGGGCACGGGATCGAGCCCCTCCTGCGCGACGCGCTCGGAGAAAAGCTCGCACTTCCCGGACGGCGTGGGGAACCCGCCCTCCGCGAACGGCGCGTAGGGATCGGGCAGGCTCAGGCGGAGCGTCCCTTCCCGCTCAAGGTCCTCGAAGGAGAGGCCGGCCAGGTGCGGATGCTCCCAGCGCAGCGCCTGCCGAGCCATCTCCTCGTCGGACTCGCGGAGGGCCGGATGATCGAGGCCCATGCGGGCGGCCAGCATTCGGAAGACGTCGGTATTGGCTTTCGCTTCGCCGAGGGGCGCGATGGCCGGCCGGTTCAGGCTCAGGTAGAGATGGCCGTAGGACTTGTGGATGTCGTACTGCTCGAGCGTGGTCGGGGCGGGCAGGACCACGTCGGCGTAGTCGACGGTGTCGGTCTGGAACAGGTCGTGGACCACCGTGAAGAGGTCCTCGCGCGCGAAACCCTCGCGGACCTTCCCGCTCTCCGGCGCCACCGCCACCGGGTTCGAGTTGTAGACGAACACCGCCTTCACGGGCGGAGCGAGCGCGGGGTCGAGCAGGATCCGGCCGATCTGGCTCATGTTGAGCAGGCGCGTCCCCGGGGGCGCGAGGTCCGGTCGCTCCAGGGCGGCGGCGTTGGTCGGGAAGGTGCCCGAGCAGGACAACAGGATGCCGCCCCCGGGATGGCGCCAGGCCCCGGTGACGGCGGGCAGGCAGGCGATCGTGCGCACGGCCATGCCCGCTCCCGCGTGACGATTGAGCCCGTAGTTCAAGCGGATGGCCACCGGCTGCCGGGTCGCGCACTCGCGGGCCAGCCACTCGACGTCGGCCGCGGGCAGCCCCGTCGTCTCCGCCACCCGCGCCGGGTTCCACTCGCGTACGCGCTCGCGCAGGGCCTCGGCGCCGATCGTGTAGCGCTCGAGATAGTCGCGATCCTCCAGGCCGTCGCGGAAGGCGACGTGCATGAGCCCGAGGGCCAGCGCCCCGTCCGTCCCCGGCATGAGCGCGAGGTGGCGGTCCGACTTCTCCGCGGTGCGCGAGCGGAAGGGGTCGATGGTGACGAGGGTCGCCCCGCGGCGCCGCGCCTCCTCGATGAACGGCCAGAGGTGGACGTTGGAGCTCACGATGTTCGCGCCCCAGGCCACGATGAAGCGCGAGTGCACCACCGCCTCCGGATCGAACCCCATGGCCTTGCCCAGCGTGGTCTCGAGCCCCTTGAACCCCGCGCTGGCGCAGATCGTCCGGTCCAGGCGGCTGGCCCCCAGCGCGTGGAAGAAGCGCCGGTCCATGCTGCCGTACGAGAGGAGGCCCATGTTGCCGGCGTACGAGTAGGGCAGGATGGCCTCCGCGCCGTGCTGCGCCATCACGCCGCGCAAGCGGTCGGCGACGAGGTCCAGGGCCTCGTCCCACGAGATGCGCGCGAAGCGGCCCTCGCCCTTGCGTCCCACGCGCTTCATCGGGTGCAGGATGCGGTCGGGACTGTAGACCCGCTCCAGGTAGTGATTCACCTTCACGCAGAGGAAACCCTGCGTGAAGCGGTGGTCGGGGTCGCCGCCGATGCCGACGGCGCGGCCGTTCTCGACGTCCACCGTCATGACGCAGGTGTCCGGGCAGTCGTGCGGACAGACGACCTTCAGCGTGCGCCGTCCCGCGGCGCGCGTCACGACCTCCGCGCTCATCGCCCGCCCTCCGGCCGGATCGGCGTCGGCTTCCCGCTCCCGTCCACCGCCACCAGCACCACTTCCGCTCACGCGCACGGTGATCGACGTGCGGCCGACGCGAACGGTGTCCGTGTAGAAGCTCACGATGTCGCCCAGGAACACGGGCTCGTGGAACTCGACCTCGCGCATGGCCTTTGTGACGTAGCGGTGGGCCGCGTGCTTGGGCGCCTCCACCGCGGAGGCAAGGTCGACGTTCGACAGGATCACGCCTCCGAAGATGGTGCCCAGCGCGTTCGTGTCCTTGGGCAGCAGCAGCACCTTGATGGCGGGGATGCGCTCGTCCGGCATGAGCCAATATACTCCGCCCTCGCGTCGTCCTCGCCATGGATGCCCCTGCGCCGGCCCCTCCCGATGCCCCGCCATCGCGCGTCCCGCGCGTCTGGGCCAACGTGCTCACGGCGGTGGTTTCGGTCGTCCTCACCCTGGCCGCCGTGGAGGCGGCGGTGCGCTTCGCCCTGCGCCACTCCGACGAATCCGTTTCTACGCAGTACACGGAAGCCGACCCCGCACGGGGCTGGCGCCACCGGCCGGGAGCCCGGGGCCGGTTCGGCCGGGCCGAGTACCTCATCAACTCCCGCGGTCTGCGCGACGTCGAGCACGAGCCCGCGCCCGCGTCCGGAGAGACGCGGGTGCTGATCCTGGGCGATTCGTTCGCGGAAGGATTCAGCGTCGCGCTCGAGGACGGCGTGGCCCGTGTGCTCGAGCGCGACCTGCGCCGCGCCGGGTACCCCACGGAGGTCATCAACGGAGGCACCGTCGGCTACAGCACCGACCAGGAGTACCTCTTCTACCGCGACGAGGGCGCGGCCTACGCGCCGCGAATGGTGGTGCTCCTCTTCTACTACAACGACATCATCTACAACGCGCGCGGGGCCGTCCCCGGCGGGGTGGCCAAGCCCCTGTTCACGTTCACGGGCGGCACCGCGCGGGTCAAGAACTATCCGCTGCCGCCACCTCCCGCTGCGCGCGCGGCGCGGCCCTGGCGGGGGTCGGCCGCGCTGACCTTCTTCCGCGAGCGCCTCCGTGATGGCGCACCGGCGGCGTACGACGCGCTCGCGGGCGAGGTGCCGATCGAGATGCAGGTCTACGACCGCGAGCCCCCCGAGCCCGTCGTGCAGGCCTGGCTCCAGACCGAGCACCTGCTGTCCCTTCTCCAGCGCGAAGTGGCCGCGCACGGCGCCCAGCTCGTCGCCGCCTACGTGCCGAGCAAGATGGAGACGAGCCGCGCGGACTGGGAGCGGACGCGGCGGCGCTATCGGATCGACGAGAGCCTGTGGGACCGCGGCCTCGTTGCCCGCCGGCTGGAGACCGCGGGCCACCGGCTCGGCATCCCCGTCCTCGACCTCACGGATGCGCTCTGGGCGGAGCAGGGCCGCGCGTACTTCGCGCAGGGCGGCCACTGGAACGCGCGCGGCCATGCCGTGGCCGCGCAGGAGATCGCGCGGTTCCTCGAGGAGCGAACCCGCCTGGGGTGCGGGGCGCCGCCCGCGCCGGGGGGAGGGCCCTAGCCATCGTCTAGGGCCTGGGCGACGTCGCCGGAGTCGAACTCGTGGTCGTGGGCGGTGGCGAGACGGGAACGTCCCGGGGCAGGGGCCGGCGCGGCAACCGCTCCGGCCTCGTGGCCGCGTCGTAGACGAAAGTCGCCAGCACCACCGCCGCCTGCATGAGGTCCGTCTTCTGCAGCCGGTCGTAGACGTCGAGGTTGGTGTGGTGCGTGCGCGTCTCGTAATCCGCTTCGTCCTGGATGAACTGGAACGCGGGCAGGCCGACGGCATCGAAGCTGAGGTGGTCGGTGCCTCCGGTGTGGCGGAGCGTCACCGTGGTCGCGCCGAGGTCGTGCAGCGGCCGCAGCCAGGCCTCGAAGACGGGGGCCACGGCCGCGTTGCGCTCGGCATAGATGCCGCGGATCTTCCCGGTGCCGTTGTCGACGTTGAAGTAGGCGGAGAACTTCGCATGCTCCGGCTTCAACTGCATCGTCACTGGATCGCCGACATGCTCTTTCACATACGCCTTCGACCCATATAGAGAGGGCGATGCGGATGGTGCGCCGCGGCTTGACGTCCAGGGCCTGGAGGATGCGAACGGCCTCCATGGCCACGGCCGAGCCCGCGGCGTTGTCGGTGGCGCCGGTGCCGGCGTGCCAGGAATCGAGGTGGGCGCCCAGCATCACCACCTCACCGCGCTTGTCCGAGCCCGGAATCTCCGCGACGGTGTTGTAGGCGGTGGGGTCGTCGTCCTGGAAATGGGAGCGGATGTCCAGCTCCAGCTCGACGTCGACGTCGCGGTCCACGAGACGGGCCAGGCGGTTGTACTGCTCCGCGGCCATGACCAGGTCGGGCACGCCCGGATCCTCGCCCTTGACCCAGGAGCCGCCGCGGCCCACGACCACGACGCCCGCGTCGGCCGGGCTCACCTCGATCGTGGCCAGGGCCTTCTCCGCCACGAAGAACGGGCGCAGCATGCGTTGCAGGCGCAAACGCCGGGAGATCGTCTCGCGATCGGCGGGACCGCGTCGCACCGGCTGCACGTCGAAATGGGCGAGGCCATCGAGCTCCTGGTCCGTGTACCGGGTGAACTGCGGCTTCTCGGGGTTGGCGGTGTCGCGGGGCTCGCCCAGGAGCACGATCCGCCCCGCGAGCTGGCCGCGGTACTTCTCCGCGTCCGCTTCGGACTCGATCTTGACCTTGACGACCTTGCCGCGCCGCGGCCCGTCCGTGCCGGGCGTGAACGCGCGTGGGACGGCGACCAGGGTGGCCGGCGCGGGCTTGATCATCTGGACCACGGAGCGCTCGAGAGACCAGCCGCGGCCGAACATCCAGCCCTCGAGGTGGGCGTTGAGGAGCCCCCAGGATTCGAGCCGCTGGCGGGTCCAGTCGTTGGCCTCCCGCATCTGCGGCGACCCCGTGACGCGCGGACCGATGACGTCGGTGAGATAGCCGACGGTGTCCATGACCTTGGAGTTCGTGAAGCCTTCGTCGCGGATGCGCGTCACCATCTCGAGGTCGACGGCTTCTTCCGCCACGGAGACGGACGCGGTCACGGCGGTGAGGAGTGCGAAGGTGAAGAGGGATCGCGTGGGCATTTGTTCGAAGCTAGCGTCCGGCCGCGGCGCGGGTCAACGCGCGGTCATTCCGCCTCGACGGTGAACAGGTGGCTCTGGCGCGAGCGCAAGGCGACGAAGAGGCCGGGACCGCACACCTCGTCGCCGGCGCGCCGGTAGGTGGCGCCGTCGAGGCGATCGAGCAGGCGATAGGCGCGGCCGGCCTCGAAGCCGGCGGGACCGAGCGGCACGCGCGCCCAGGCCGGTTCCGGACGCAGGTTCACGATCACGACCAGGCGGGGACTGCCGTCGGGTCCGTCCTCCCGCCAGGCAAAGGCCACCAGGCCCACGTGGGTGCGCTCGCCCTCGGCGGAGGGCCATACGTCGAGCGGCACGAAGCGGCCGTCGTGGAGGGTGGGATCGCGCAGGACGACCAGGAGCCGCGCGTAGAACGCGCGCACCGTCTCGTCCACCGGCTCCTCGGGACGCCGGCCGAGCTGCACGGGCAGCCGGATGCGCCGCCCTTCGAGCTGTCCTTCGGGCAGCAGGCGCAGGCCGGGCGCGAGCGAGGTGACGAGCGCGGGTCCGAACCCCTCGGGCACGCCGAATGCGGCCGCCGCGCGCGGCTCGTCGTGGTTCTCGAGGAACCGCGCCCCGCGGTCGCGGAAGGCGGGCTCGGCGAGGAGGTGCGCGCGCACGCCGGGCGCGTCGCCGCCCAGTAGACGGTCGTAGAGGACCTTGTCGTAGGTGAAGTCGAAGCCCTGCTGCTGGAGGTCCCATTCGCGATCCCAGTACGACTCGGCCAGGAAGACGAAATCGGGATGGCGCTCGCGTACGGCGGGGATCGCTTCCGTCCAGAAGCTCTCACGGATCCAGTCCGTGCCGATCCGGTCGCCCCACGTCCGCTCGATGACGTCGGGCAGGACGAGCATGGCCATGTCGCAGCGCACGCCGTCGCACTGCATGGCGATCGCCTGGAGCTGGTTCAGCATGCCCGCGCGTCCGGGACGATGGGCGTAGTCCACCTGGGCCGTGTCCTGCCAGGGCGCGAAGTAGGGATCGCGCCCGTGCGCGAAGATGAGGCCCCCGCGCGTCCGGAAGAAGGCCTCGGGACGGCGCGCGATGTCGTCCTCGGAGCCGTGGATGTACGCCTGCGGGCTCTCGGTGAGCAGCGAGTGGTCGGTCGCGGTGTGGTTGGGCACGAAGTCGAGCATCAGGCGCATGCCGTAGGTGGCGAAGCTCGCGCGCAGCGCGGCCAGAGCGGCGGGGCCGCCGAGGTCGGCCGAGACCTGGTAGCGCGAAACGGCGTACGGGGACCCGATGATGTCGCCGTCGGTCAGGTCGGGCAACGCGCGGCGATAGGCCACGCGCAGCCCGGCGTCGGTGCGGGCGAGGCGGATCGCGGCCAGGCCAGTCGTCCAGACTCCCATCAGCCACACGGCATCGAAGCCCAGGGCCGCGATCCGCTCGATCTCCTCCGGCGGAATGGTGTCGAGGGTCAGGCGCCGACCGGCGCGCGCGGACAGCTCGCGCACCCAAACCCGGGTGTTGATCTCGTAGAGGAGCGGGTGCCGGGGCCAGCCATTCGCCATTGAGGATGCCTTATAGCAGAGATCGCACAGGCCGATGCTCTTCGCAGCGACGGGCCCTCCGGACGGCGCGAGCGGTTACGATGGAGAGGGGCTCCGCGCCCTCGCTTGCCGACTGGCTCCTGGATGCGCCTTTCCGCTGCGACCTTCAGCTCGACCCTGGCGCTGGCCCTGACCCTATCGCGTCCACTGTTTGCCCAGGGCGGCCCCCCGCTCCTCACCGACGACCCCGACACGCCGGGCCCACGGCACTGGGAGATCAACCTTTCGGCGTTCCGCGAGTGGTCGCGCCATTCGCGGCTCTCCGAGACACCCCGCCTCGACGTCAACTACGGCGTGGGCCGGCGCCTCCAGCTCAAGGTCGAGGCGCCCTATCTTGCGAAGGCGGAAGACGGGGCCAGCACCGTCACCGGCCCGGGTAACATGGTCGTCGGCGTGAAGTGGCGGTTCCTGGGCCAGGAAGGACAGCACATCGCCTGGTCCGTCTACCCCCAGTACGAGTTCAACACGGCCCACGCGTCGGTGGCCAAAGGCCTCGTCGCGGACGGCCACGCGCTGCTGCTGCCCACCGAGCTGACGCTGGAGGTGCACCCCATCGAGCTCGGCTTCGAAATCGGCCGCAACTTCTCGTCCGGCCGTCCCGACGAATGGCTCTACGGCGTGA
>QHVP01000078.1 GCA_003222295.1 Acidobacteriota bacterium
CGCACGAAGGCGATGGGGTCGAACTCCGTGGTGACGGCCAGGGCGCGCCGCGCCAGCGCGATGGCGTCGACGGGCCGGGTAGCGGCGGCGCGCGTCGCTTCCGCGGCGAGCCGCTCGGCCTCGTCCACCGGGGACGGAGTCGCGGCCAGGAAGAGCAGGAGGGCGCACAGGGTCATGTCGCGATCATCGCGCACTTCGGCGCGCGTGGCACCTCAGGAGAACAGTCGGCGGCCCCCGCGGCGGTGTGACCGCTTCTAGCGCCGCGCGGTCGCGCGCAGGCGGGCGGCCGCGGCGCTGCGGCAGACGTAGCGCGCGCCCGTCCAATGCGCAATCGCGCCCCGAGGGCTGGGACCGGCCAGGACGTCGCCCAGCGCGCGCGCCTCGGGACCGTCGAGGCCAGGATAGTGGTCGCGGGAACGTCTGCGCCAGGGTCCCTTCGGGCCGCCCTTCACGAGGTAGGCCTGCCGCGCCTCCGGGTCGCGCCAGCCGCGACGCCCGAAACCGTGGACGACCGCCAGCAGCGGTTCCCGGTTCCCCACCGCGGGCGAGGACGGAGGCGTCTTCGCCAGGTGGGGATCGGCGGACGATGCGCAGTCCTGCACCGTCCAGTTCGCCAGCGGATCGTTGATCTCCGCCCCGTGCGCTTCCGAAGCCCGCACGCCCACGGCCAGGTCGGGAGACCCGTCACCATTGAAGTCCCCCACCGCCGCGCCCTCCCCCTCCATCTCGACCGCGCGGCCAAAGGCGCGGTCGAGGACGGTGACCGCTTCCCCGGCGCGCGGTGGCGAGAAGTCGGCGTCCACCACCGCCGGACGCAGTTGCTCCGGCCCGGCCGGCGAGGGCGGCCGCGGTCGCTCGACGCGCGGGGTCCGCACGAAGGCGCGAGAGAGCACGAGTCCAGCGGCGATGGCCATCACGGCCAGCGCCAAGGTCCTGCTTCGGGCCTTCTTCATCGCGTCATCCCGCGAAAGCGAAGGGGGGCCGGCCGGAGGGAAACGCGCCGGCCCCCCCACTACGACGTCAGAGCGAGTTGAGGAACAGGATGAGCTGGTTCTTCTGTCCGGTGCTGAGGCTGCGGTAGTTGTTGATCACCGAGGTGGCCTCGCCGGCGTGGCGAAGGATCGACTCGTTCCGATTGACCGTCTCGCCGTCGTGCATGAGCCGGCCCCGGCTGCGCATCCCCCACAGGGGAGCGGTGCGCACCTTGTTGCGGGTGGACTGGCCGCCGTTCTGGACGATCCCGTCCCCGGTACCCACGTCGTGGAGAAGGAAGTCGCCGAACGGGTGGATCACCTTGTTGCCGAGAGCGGCCGACACCGTGAGGGCCCCCTGGTTGATGACCGTCCCCGCGGGCGCGGTCGTGATGTTGCGGACGTGGCAGGTCGTGCAGCCGACCTGGCTGAACAGCACGCTGCCCGCCTGGGCGTCGGCGGTGGCGGCGAGCACCAGGTCACGCGGAGGCACGCCCGTCGCCCGCATGAACTCCGCGAAGAGGTCCACGTCCCCGAGGTTTTCCGGATCCGGGATCCCGTCGTCGACGACGGTGCCGTTGGATGTGTTGTCGTTGGGCTGGAGCGGGCTCGTGATGCCCATCTCGTTGAGGTACGCATCCGCGGAGAACGACTTGAGGCTCGCGTGCTGGTTCTTCCATCCGAACCGGCCGCCGCGCACGGCGTTGTTCGCCTCGTTCACGGGCACCTGGATGAACTGCCCCCGCATCCCGAACGGCTGGCCGTTGGAGATGGCGACGAGCGTGTTGCTGTCGATGGCCTCGACGAACCCGTCGCCGAGGGTGTTGAGCGAAGTGCGGAACGTCCGCACTTCGTTGCCGCCGAGCACCCGCTCCTGGAACGCGGGGTTGATGGCGCGATCGTTGATGAGCGATCCGCCGACGTGGTCGATGAAGTTGATCCCGTCGAAGTGCCCGGCACGCAGCTCCGTGACCTGGCTGATCCCGCCCGTGACCGGGTTCTGGTGGCACTCCGCGCAGGACTGCGCGTTGTAGACGGGCCCGAGACCCTCGGCCCGGCCCTCTTGCTCCTCGAAGACGGCTCGGTCCGCATCGAACGTCGCCTGGTCGACCAGGCCATTCGTGACCAGCGTCATCGTCCCCGGACTGAACGCAGGCGGGGCTTCGACAGGGGCCTGGGTCAACGCTTCGGGCAGGAGGGATCCGGCCAGAAGGGTACCCACAGCGATGCACGTCAGGCCTCTCATTGACGGCCTCCTTTCGAAGGCCGTGACGGACGGCACCTCAGACGGAGTCTTTCGCTACACGTCTCCTGTGAAGACGCTCATCGGTGGCTCAGTGGAGGGCTGGCCGCTCACGACCCCCGGGGTGTTGGACGGGCACACGACGCCCATAACAGGCTGGAGTCGGCGTTCCCAGGTGGAGTACGTCTGCCCGGTGGGCTCGTCTTGCCGCGGAGACTAAGCGAGCGTCGGAAGGCGAGTCAAGGAGAAGTTATCGTTATTGTGACGCGGATCATTACGGTTTGTATTCACTCCGCTTGGTCAGACGAGTCAAGCGCCGCTCCGCCTCGTCCAGGGTCTCGTCCCTCTTGCAGAACGCGAAGCGCACCTGGCCGCGGCCCTCGCGCGGATCGTTGTAGAACGACGACCCCGGCACGACCGCGACGCGGATGTCCTCGACCAGATGGCGCGCAAAGGCCACGTCGTCGTCCCAGCCGAGTCCTTCGATCTCGGTCATCACGTAGTACGCGCCCGCCGGCCGGTATGCGCGCAGCCCGACGCGCTCGAGGATCGGCAGGATGCGGTCGCGGCGCCGCGCGTACGCCTCCGCGAGCGAGGTGTAGTAGCTCGCGGGCAGGCCGAGGGCGAGCGCACCCGCTTCCTGGAGCGGCGCCGCCGCCCCCACGGTCAGGAAGTCGTGGACCTTGCGGATGGCGTCGGTGAGCACGGGAGGGGCGATGGTCCATCCCACGCGCCACCCGGTCACGCTGTAGGTCTTGCTCATCCCGTTGATGGTCACCGTGCGCTCGGCCATGCCGGGGAGGGAGGCCATGGGGATGTGGACGGCTCCGTCGTAGAGGATGTGCTCGTAGATCTCGTCCGTGACCGCGAGCGCGTCGTGGCGGCGGCACAGGTCGGCGATCGTCTCCAGCTCGGCGCGCGTGAAGACCTTCCCCGTGGGGTTGTTCGGAGTGTTGACGATGACGGCGCGCGTCCGCGCGGAGACGGCACGGCTCCGGAGAGGATGGCGTCCGGCCCGTAGTTCTCGTAGAACGGCTCGAAGACGACGACCTCGTCGCCCGGATTCAGGATGGCGAGGAGGGTGGCCATCATCGCTTCCGTGGAGCCGCAGGTGACCGTCACCTCGCGCTCGGGATCGACGGCGGCGCCGTAGAGGCGCTCGAACTTGCGGGCGATGGCCTGGCGCAGCGAGCGCGCGCCCCAGGTGATCGCGTACTGGTTGATGTCGCTCTCGATCGCGCGTCGCGCCGCTTCCTTCACCTCCGCGGGGGCGGGAAAGTCGGGAAAGCCCTGCGAGAGGTTGACCGCGCCGTGAAGGTGGGCCAGCCGCGTCATCTCGCGGATGACCGATTCGGTGAAGCGCGCCGCCTTGTCCGACGCGCGCACGCTCACGAGCGCGGCGCGGCCGCCGGCCCCGGGGAGGCGGGCACGGGCGCGGGCGACCCCTCGGGAGCGGCGGGCGCGATGGGAGCGGTGGTCAGCAGGGTCATGTCCGCGGTCAGGGGGCGGCTCAGGTCCACATGGCCGGCCAGGGTGTCCACGGGGCGGTCCTCGATCAGGATCTGCACGCGCCTCACCGCCGGGAAATTGACGGTCAGCGAGTTCACGATCGAGTAGACGGAGAGCAGCTCGTCGTGCGAGCCGGCCGTCCCCTGCGACGCCTCCTTCGAGAGATCGACGTAGGCGACGCCCCTCGCGCTCACGAACACCTCGAGGACTTTCGTCTCCGGCGGCAGGGTGGCCACGAGGCCGGACTTCGAGCCCTGGATGAGCTCGGCCACGACGGCCTTGAGCTGGGTGCCGAGGTCGCTCGAGAAGGGCACCGTACGCTCCTCCATCACGAGGCCGGGCCGGTCCGCGGCCTGGAAGAACAGCTTGACGTTGATCGTACGCTCGGCGTGGCCCGCGCCCTCGTCTTCGCGTGCCGGCCGCGCCTCCTCCGCCGCCGGCTCGTCTTCAGGCACGGTGCGGGTGAGGAGCCGCGACACGCGCGGCACGGCCAGGACCACGACGGTCAGCAGGGCGGCGAGCCCGAGCCCGATGAGGACGGTCGCGCGGCTGGGCCGCAGGTTCACGAAGGGCCCCGCCTCAGGACTTCGGGCCGGGCAGGGTCGCTTCGCGGGGCGCGGCGGCCCTCTGCGCGTGCTCGTGCTGGAAGCGCGCGATGCCTCGGACCACCGCGGCCGCGATCTTGCCCTGGTAGGCGTCCGACGTGAGCAGCTTCTCCTCTTCGCTGTTGCTGATGAACGCGACTTCGAGCAGCACCGCCGGCATGGCCGCCCCCACCAGCACGCGGAACGGGGCCTGCTTCACCCCTCGTCCCTCGCTGCCCGTGACTCCGGCCAGCTCTTCCTGGATGCGTGAGGCCAGCGACGACGACTCCTCGAGATGCTCGGCCTGCGCCATGTCCCACAGGATCAGCGCGACGTCGGAGCCGGGCGGCGCGCTCACCCCCGCCGGCACTTCCCCGCCCTCCAGCGCGGCCACGCGGCGGCTCTCGTCGTCGCTGGCCTGATAGGAGAGGAAGTAGACCTCGCTGCCGCGCGCGCCCTGGGCGCGGCTGGCGTTGGCGTGGATCGAGATGAACAGGTCGGATTTGTAGTTGTTGGCGAAGGAAGCGCGCTCGTCCAGCGCCACGTCCTGGTCCTTGTCGCGGGTCAGGAACGCCTGAAGGCCGAGCTGGTTCGCCACCGCGGCGCGGACCCTGCGCGCGATGGCGAGGGTCACGTCCTTTTCCAGCGTCCCTCCCGGGCCCTTGGCTCCGACGTCGTCGCCGCCATGGCCGGGATCGATGACGACGGTCCGCACGGCCGGCCCTTCGGGGACGGGCGCGCGCGGCGCGGCGCTGGCGCTGGCCGTCGGCGAAGGAGTCGGCTCGCCGGCGGCGAGGGGCAGGGCCTGGAAATCGAGGACGAGGCGCGGCGGGGTCTCCTCCTCGTGGGCCTGGAGCTCCTTGAAGCGGCGGCCCAGCGTGATCGTGAATATGTTGTCCTTGCCGCCCACGAACTGGACGACCTCGACGATGCCGCCGGTGAGGCGCTCGGGCTGGAGGGAGACGTCGACGACATCTCGCGGAACGGCCACCGTCACGCGGCCCTGCTCCTGGGCGACGCGGAAGGGCACCTTCTCGCTGGCTTCGATGACCACGCGCACCGCGTTGCCGCTGGGGAACGTGCGGACGGCGATGCGCGGCACGGTGACCTCGCCGATCAGCAGCGTGCGCTGGGCAGGACGCCATTCCGCCTTCTTCCGGAGGAGAGGGGCCAGGAAGCGCGGCACCGAGTCGACCGGCACCAGCCAGCGGCCGTTGTCCAGGAGGACGTTCGAGGAGAGGAGCCGGAGATCGCCGTCCACGGAAGCGAGGCTCTTGCGGTCGTAAAGCGTGACCTTGTGACCGTCCGCGGTGAGCGTGATCGCTCCGACGCGAGGGTCGGGTGTCGCCGAAACCGGCAGCCCTTGAAGCAGATCGACCAGCGGGACCAGCTCGGCCTCGCCGCGCAGCACGGGCGTGATCTCGCGGCGCTGCTGGTCCACGATGACGACGACCGGTTCGGAGGAGGCGGCAAGCAGGGCGGCCGGGGTGGCGGCCAGCACGGCGACCAACGCGGATCTCAGCCGGATGGGGAACCCTCCTCCTGCCGGGAACGCCTTGACCCAGCGCTTGTTAGTCTACATCCAATGCCCGCACGGACGGGTCCGATCGGGCGGTCCGCCTTCAACCTGTGAGGCGCGAAATCGGTCCAAACATGACGTGAGGGAGGCATCCATGACGACCCGATTCCGGCGCCCGGCCGGACTCATCCTGGCCGCGGCGCTGGCCGTACCCGCCGGCACCGCGGCCGCGCGTCCCCGACCGGCGCCCGTGGAGGACGACGAGGCACGGATCGTCCACGCCCTCAATCGACTCACGTTCGGACCCCGACCCGGCGACGTGGAGGCGGTGCGGCGGATCGGTCTCGAGGAGTGGATCTCTCGGCAGCTCCACCCGGAGCGGATCCCGGACGACGCTCTCGGCCCCCGTCTCGCGCCCCTCTCCACCCTCGGCCTCTCCACGGCCGAGATCCTCCGCGGCTACGACCCGCCTCCGGCCCTCAAGAAGGAGATCCAGAAGCGGCGGGCCGACATGGGTGAAAGCGCGAGCGCGGAGGACATGCGCAAGGCACGGCGGGAGCTGGCCGCCGAGTACAAGGACCAGATGGCGGGCCCGCCGCGCAAGGTGGTCGAGGAGCTCCAGGAAGCCAAGCTGCTCCGCGCGGTCTACAGCGAACGGCAGACGGGCGAGGTGCTGGTCGACTTCTGGATGAACCACTTCAACGTGTTCGCGGGCAAGGGGCAGGACAAGTTCCTGCTCACCGGATACGAGCGCGACGTCGTCCGCCCGCACGCCTGGGGCCGGTTCGAGGACCTGCTCCGGGCCACCGCGCAGAGCCCGGCCATGCTGTTCTATCTGGACAACTGGCTCTCCACCGATCCCAGCGCGAACGTGGACGACCTGCGCCGCGCGATGGCGGAAGAGAACGGGATGCGGCCGCGCCGCGGCAACGGGATGGGGCGGGGCTTCGGACGCCGCCGTGCTCCCGGCGCCACCGCACGGTCGCCGCAGCCCGCGGGCGCCAAACGCAGAGGCGGCATCAACGAGAACTACGCGCGCGAGATCATGGAGCTTCACACCCTGGGCGTGGACGGCGGGTACACCCAGAAGGACGTGACGGAGCTCGCGCGCTGCCTCACGGGATGGACGATCGTGGGCCTGCGCCAGAACAACCCCCGGTTCGTGTTCCTGGACGCCGCTCACGACCACGGGGACAAGGTCGTGCTCGGCCATCGCATCAAGTCCAGCGGGATCAAGGAGGGCGAGCAGATGATCCACATCCTCGCCACCCATCCCGCGACCGCGCATTTCATCTCCTACAAGCTGGCCCGCCGGTTCGTGGCCGACGAGCCGCCGGCGGCGCTGGTGGCGCGATCGTGACCTCGCCCGAGTTCTCCCTTCCCGAGTACCGCCAGGCGAAGGTGAAGACGCCCCTGGAGTTCGTGGTGAGCGCGGTGCGCGCGTCCGGAGCTGAAGTGCGGGACGCGAGCGCCCTGGCCCAGCGCGTCGCGCAGATGGGCATGCCGCTCTATCAGCAGCAGCCGCCGACCGGATACAAGGACACCGCGGAGGCCTGGGTGTCTACGAGCGGCCTGCTCGCGCGGCTCAACTTCGCGCTGGACTTCGCGTCCGGCCGCCTCCGCGGCGTGGCGGTCACGGCGGACGGGATCGCCGCCGAGAGGCTCGTCCCGGCCGGCCTGTCGGACACCACGCGGCGGACGCTGGCCTCCGAGTCGGGCCAGGGCCTGGACCCGGCGCGCATGGCGGGGCTCATTCTCGGGTCGCCCGAGTTCCAGAGGAGATAGGACGATGGTCTCGCGACGCTTCTTCCTCAAGTCGTCCGGCCTGGCGCTGGTCGCGTTCGGCGCCGCCCCGAGGGCGCTGGTGCGCTCGGTCTACGCGGCCGAGGGCGCGACGCGCCGGAAGACCCTCGTCGTGGTGTTCCAGCGCGGGGCCATGGACGGCCTCAACGTCGTGGCGCCCTACGGCGATCCGATCTACCGCCGCTTCCGTCCGACCATCGCGCTGCCCGCACCGCGCGGCGGCGCGAAGGACGCCGCCCTCGACCTCGACGGCTACTTCGGCCTGCATCCGTCGCTGGAGCCGCTGCTCCCGCTCTGGAAGGAGGGCACGCTCGCCGCCGTCCAGGCCGTCGGCAGCCCGGACCCGACGCGCTCGCACTTCGACGCGCAGGACTTCATGGAGAGCGGGACCCCGGGGGTGAAGTCGACCGAGGACGGCTGGATCAATCGCCACCTCCAATGCGCCTCGGCCGTCGACAGCACGCCGTTCCGCGCCGTGTCCCTCACGCCCACGCTTCCCCGCTCGCTGGCCGGACGCGCGCCGGCGGTGGCCATGAACTCCATCCGCGAGTTCGACCTCCGGCCCTCGGCCGGGCCACGCGTGGCCAGCGGATTCGAGGGGATGTACGAGGGCGCGGTGAAAGACGCCCTCCACGGCACGGGCCAGGAGACGTTCGACGCCATCCAGTTCCTCAAGAAGTCCGACCCTGCCCGCTACGCGCCCGCCGCCGGGGTCGAATACCCGCGGGGCCGCTACGGCGACAGCCTCAAGCAGGTCGCGCAGCTCATCAAGGCCGACGTCGGCGTGGAGGTCGCCTTCACCGAGATCGGAGGGTGGGACCATCACGCGGCGGAAGGCGGCGTGCAGGGACAGCTCGCGCAGCGTCTCCGGGAGCTCGGCCTGTCCCTGGCCGCCTTCGAGAAGGACCTGGGCGACCGCATGCAGGACGTGGTGGTCGTCACCCTGACGGAGTTCGGCCGGACCGTCCACGAGAACGGCAACCGCGGGACCGACCACGGCCACGCGAGCATCTCGCTCGTGATGGGCGGCGGCGTGCGCGGTGGCAAGGTCCAGGGCCGCTGGCCGGGCCTGGAGGAGCGCAGTCTCTACGAAGCGCGCGATCTCGCCGTCACCACCGATTTCCGCGATCTGCTCGGCGAGCTGCTGACACGGCACCTCAGTGATCGCGATCTCACGAAGGTGTTCCCGGGCTACGCCGCGAGCGCGTCCCGGTTCCCCGGCGTGATGCGGGCCTAGCAGGCCGGAGAAAAACCGCGGATCGACGTCATTCGGACTGCGGCTGAGTGCACGTGTGCGCGCGAAGGTCGGCGGTCTTGCGGGACGGGTGTCTCGCGAGAACAAATGAGTGTACTCAGATCGCGTACAATCG
>QHVP01000488.1 GCA_003222295.1 Acidobacteriota bacterium
GGATCGCGTCGATGTACTGCTTCTTCTACACGCTCGCGCACATGCGGCTGGCCGACGCCGTGCTCCTCAACTACGCGCTGCCGCTCTTCATACCTTTCGTGGAAAGCGCCTGGCTCGGCGAGGCGTTCCCGCGGCGACTGTGGACGCCGGTGCTGGTCGGGTTCCTCGGCGTGATCGTGATCCTGAGGCCGGGGAGCGGGGTGATGGAGCCGGTGGCCCTCCTGGGCGTCGCGTCCGCCCTGTTCGCCGCCGTGGCCCAGGTCGGGGTGCGCCGGCTGACGCGAACCGAGCCGGTGGCTCGCATCGTCTTCTATTTCGCGATCACGGCCACGCTCCTGTCGGCGTTTCCGGCCGCCGTGTCCTGGACGAGGCCACAGGGCGCGGTGTGGTGGGCCGCCCTCGCGATGGGAGCGGCGGCCACCGGCGGCCAGCTCGCGATGACGCGGGCCTATGCGCACGCGCCCGCGTCGCGGGTGGGCCCTTTCGTCTACTCGGCGGTGGTGTTCGCGGCCGCCCTCGATTGGCTCTTCTGGCGCAAGCTCCCGGACGCGTTCACGGTGGCGGGAGGCGTGCTCGTGGCCGGGGCCGGGATCCTGTCCTTGCGGCTCAATCCCGCGGAGGCCGAGATCGAGACGCCGGGCCCGGCGACGGTCTGAACCACACTCACTTCGGCCCCTCTTCGAGGAGGAAGGGAGCGCCCGCCCGCCGCTTCTCGGTGAGAAGGGCCTGGAGGACCGCCTCGAACTCCTCCTCCAGCTCGATCAGCCGCGCGCCGCCCCTGGCGGGCACGTCGTCATCGCCCAGCTCCTCGATCTCGGCGGTGAGCTTCATCATGCGGCGGGCCCCGATCGTGGCGCAGCTCCCGCGGAGCTTGTGGGCGATGCGCCTCCACTCCTTGCGGTCGTCCCCCTCGTGCGCGCGCCGAAGGTCGGCCATCATGACGCGCGAGTCCTGCACGAAGATGCCGAGCAGCTCCTGCAGGAACTCGGGCTTGGTCATGGCGAGCAGCTCGGCGAGGACGTCCCAGTCGATCGTCCCGCCCGTGCGCTCCACCCAGTCGGCAGGGCGAGGCGACTCCCACCCCGCGCTGTCCAAGGCCGGGATCCAGCGCCGGAGGACGGCCTCGAGCTGCTCGGGGCTCACCGGCTTCGAGACGTAGTCGTCCATGCCCGCGGCCAGGCAGCGCTCGCGGTCACCCTGCATCGCGCTCGCCGTCAGCGCGATGATCGGGGTGTGGCGCGCGCCCTCCATGGCGCGGATCACGCGCGTGGCTTCGAAGCCGTCGGTGTGTGGCATCTGGCCGTCCATGAGGATCGCGTCGTAGGTTTGCTGCCCGACCGCGGCCACCGCCTCGTTCCCGGTCGCGGCCACGTCCACCGTGTAACCGAGGCGTTCCAGGATGCGCGCCGCGACCTTCTGGTTCACCATGTTGTCCTCCGCTACCAGGACCCGGCCGCGCGGGGGCGGGACGGCGGGGGCCGGGGACGCGGGTGCGGTCGCGGTCTCCGCGGGCGCCGGCGCCAGTTCGGCGGAGGGCGGGACCTCGCGGGAGGGTGTCTCGGGGGCGGCGGCTTCCTCCGGGCGCGCGGTCAGGGCCGAACGCTCGAGACGCGCCGTGAACCAGAACACGCTGCCTTCGCCCGGCTCGCTCATGACGCCGAGCTGTCCGCCCATCAGCTCCACCAGCCGCTTGGAGATGACGAGGCCGAGGCCGGTGCCCCCGTACCGTCGCGTCGTGGACCCGTCCGCCTGCGCGAAGGGCTGGAAGAGGCGTCCCAGCGCTTCGGGCTCGATGCCGATCCCCGTATCTCGCACGGCGAAGCGGACGACCTGGGCCTCCGCCTCCTCGGCCTCCACGCGGATCCGCACCGTCACCTGACCCCGGTCCGTGAACTTCACGGCATTGCCCACGAGGTTGACCAGGGCCTGTCGCAGCCGGCCGGGATCTCCGCGCAGGACGTGGGCGACGCCGTCCTCGACCGTCGCCGCCAGGTCGATCCCCTTGGCCTTGGCCAGGGGCGCGAAGAGGCGGATCACCTCCGCCACGAGCTGCCGCGGGGCGAGGTCGATGCTCTCCAGGGCGAGATGGCCCGATGGTCTCGACGTAGTCCCGCTGCTCGGAGGAGAGCGGCGTGTTCTCCAGCAGCGAGGCCATCCCGATCACGCCGTTCATGGGCGTGCGGATCTCATGGCTCATGTTGGCGACGAACTGGCTCTTGGCCCGGCTGGCCTCGGCCAGCTCCAGGGTGCGCTCGCGGAGCTGCTCGTTGGCCTTCGACAGGTCCTCCGTGCGCCCGGAGAGCTCCTGCGTCCGTTCCCGGACGCGGAGCTCGAGATGGCGCCGGAAGTGGACCACGTCGCGATGGACCCGGCTGAACCGATTGGCCAGCGAGACCGCCATCGAGGCAAGGAAGGCGGCGAAGCCGATGGGGATGAGGCGCACGGTGGGCGTGATCCAACCGCGCTCGACGGCGATGTCGTGGACGTAGCAGGCCGTCATCGCGACGAGCCCGATGCCGACGGTGCGCGCCTCCGGATGACCCCACCAGGCCGCCCGCGCGGTCTCCCACAGGAGGGCGGCGGCCAGGAGGAGCGCGCCCAGCTCCCAGACGGGCAGCAGGCGCAGGTTCAAGCCGAGGCCGGGCGACAAGAGCACGGCCACCCCGCCGATCACATTCAGGACCTGGAAGGCGCGCAGCGGCCGCGAGATCGGGCGGGAGAGGAACGGCCACAGGAACTGCACGAACAGGATCGCGATCACGTAGAGCAGCGCGTGCTCGACCTTCTTCAGCCGCACGAAGTCGTCGGAGAGGGCATACTTCCATTGGCTGCGCAGCAGGGTGTAGATGCCGGCGCCGGCGGCGACGAGGCCGAACCACAGGTATTCGCGCTGATCGGGCTGGCGCCGGAAGAGCTGCAGGTGATAGAGGCCGGCGGCGACGAAGAGGGCGGCGAAGACGAGCGCGGGCAGCTCGCCGACGATCGCGTCGCGAGTCAGCTCGTCGATGGGTCCCAGGCGGTAGGGGCCTTCGACGGGCGCGGGCACGCTCGGGCTGGTGGCGTCGGACTTCCACGCCCGCAGCGCGAGCACCAGGCGGCCGCTCGGCTCGATGGCCGAGGTGGGAACGAAATAGGTCGCGTGCCGGTCGTAATCGATGCGACGCGCCGGGGGCAGACCGCCGACGCCACCGAGCTTTTCGCCCCCCGCGAAGACCTCGTACGCGCTGTCCACCTTGCCGATGGCGAGGCCGAGGCGGAGGCGCCCGCGTTCCTCCTCCGTGGGGCCCAGGCCCGGGGGACCCACTTGTACGGTCAGGCGATACCAGGCGTAGGGCTCGCGTTCCCCGGTATGGCGACCCCAGCCCAGGGGCACGTGCGTCCGGCCCCAGGACGCGTCGTCGTAATCGGACTGCGCCCAGCGGAGGTCGTCCCCCGTGCGCTGCCGCCAGTCCACGGCCAGCGAGACCGGCCGCTCGAGGGACGTGACCATGAGGTCCGCGTCACCGACGCGGACCGGCTGGGCCAGGGCGGCCGTCCCTGGCGTGATCAGAAGGGCGAGGCCGACACGGGCGAGGCCGGTCCTAGTCAAGATGGCCTTCGACCTGGGCGAGATCGTGCACGAGGCGCGCGGGCGGGAGGCTCTCGAGGAAGCGCCGGCCGTAGGGACGCTCCACCAGGCGGCTGTCGAGACAGGCGAGGATGCCGCGATCGGTCGAGGCACGGATCAGCCGACCCAGCCCCTGCTTGAGCATCAGGATCGCGACCGGCACCTGGTATTCCTGGAAGGGGTTCCCGCCCCGGTTGCGGATCCGCTCGATGCGGGCCTGGACGACGGGGTCGGCGGGCGAGGCGAACGGCAGCTTGTCGATGATCACGCAGGAGAGCTGCTCGCCGGCGACGTCCACGCCCTGCCAGAAGGAGGCCGTCGCCAGCAGCACCGCGCCCGGCGTGCGCCGGAACGTCTCGAGCAGCACCGGCTTGGGCGCCTCTCCCTGCATCAGCAGCGGATACTCCACGCGGGAGGCAACGCGCTCCGCGACCGCGTTCATGTTCGCGTACGACGTGAACAGGACGAAGGCGCGGCCGCGGCTCACCGCGAGGATGCGCGCCACCTCGTCCGCGGCCCGGTCCACGAACGAGGGTGCGGACGGCTCCGGCATGCCCCGCGGCACGTACAGGATCGCTTGTTCCTCGAAAGCGAAGGGCGAGGGCAGCCTGAGCTCTTCCGTCGGTTCCAGGCCCAGCCGCGACTTCAGGTAGGCGAACCCGCCGTCCACGGCCATGGTGGCCGACGTGAGCACGGCCGCGCGCACCGGATCGAAGAGCAGCTCCTTGAGGCGCGCGGACACGTCGATGGGCGTCGCGCGCAGGAAGACCCCGCGGCCGCGCGTCTCCACGAAGCAGACATGGCCTTCGTCCTCCGCCCCGAGCACGAAGGCGAGGTCCTGGGCGAGACCCTGGGCGCGCCCGGCCAGGGCGGACAGCGCATCCGACCGCTCGGGAATGGCGAGCACGGCGGTGCGCAGACCTTCGAAGCGCTCCCGCATCGCCGCCGCCTGCTCGGCGACGCGCGGCGGCATCCAGCCCGCCTTCAGCCGGTGCCCGCGTCCCTGGGCGACGGTCTTGAAGAAGCTCTCGCTGCGATGGCGAAGGCCATCGAGCTCCGCGTGCACCTCGCGCGCGTCCAGGCCTGCCGCCTTGAGCTCGCGCTCGACGTCGCGGCACAGGTCCTCGACCCGATGCGACGACACCTGGATCCCGAAGTACTGGGTGGCTACGTCCTCGAGGAGATGGGCCTCGTCGAGGATGACGGTGTCGTAGGCGGGGATCACGGACCCGTAGCTCGTGTCCTTGACCGCGAGGTCCGCGCAGAGGAGGTGATGGTTGACGACGACGAGGTCGGCCTCCAGCGCGCGCTGCCGCATTTGCGTCACCCAGCACGGCTCGAAATCGGGACAGGCCTGGCCGATGCAGTTCTCGCTGGCGGCGGAGATCTCGCGCCAGAAGTCGGCGCCGTCGGGAAGGTCTTCCACCTCGCCGCGATCGCCCGTCTCCGTGCGCGGCGCCCAGTCCTCGACGGCACGGAAGAGGGGGATCTCGTCGAAGCGGCGAAAGCTGCCCGCCTGGCCGAAGGACTTGTAGCGGAGGAGGCAGAGGTAGTTGCCGCGGCCCTTCATCACGGCCACGCTGAGGTCGCGGCCGAGGGCGCGCGCCAGGAGGGGGATGTCCTTGTTGAGGAGCTGCTCCTGGAGGTTCTTGGTGCCGGTGGAGACGACGACGCGGCGCCCCAGCTCCACCGCGGGCAGGAGGTAGGCGAGGGTCTTGCCGGTGCCCGTGCCCGCCTCGGCCAGCAGCACGCCGCCTTCGGTCAGGACCTGGCCGACCGCCTGTGCGAGGCGCGCCTGCGCCGCGCGCTCTTCGTACGTGGACAGCACCCGGGCCAGCAGCCCGCGCGGGCCGAAGAAGTCGATCGCGGCGGCGGGGGCCAATCCGGGCACGGGCCCATGATTTTAGCGCTTCGTCGCGCCGGCCCCGGGTCCGGCCGATTTCCCCGTGCTAGGCGTGCGCGGCCAGGGCCGCGTCGTAGGCTCCCAGGCGGGCCGCGTACAGCGGGAACTGATCGCAGAGCCTCGTCACGTCGCGCTTGACCTCGGCCAGCCGCGTCTCGTCGGAGGCCGCGGACAGGGCGCGCGCGATGAGGCGGCCGACCTTCTCCATGTCGGCCTCCTTCATGCCCCGGGTGGTGAGGGCGGGGGTGCCGACGCGGATCCCGGAGGCCACCATGGGCGAGTTGGTGTCGAACGGGATCGTGTTCTTGTTGACGGTGATGCCCGCGCGGTCGAGCGCCTTCTCCGCCACCTTGCCCGTGAGGCCCTTGGCGAAGACGTCGATCAGCATGAGGTGGTTGTCCGTGCCCCCGGAGACGAGCCGCCACCCTTCGCCCATGAGCGTGGCCGCCAGCGCCTTCGCGTTCGTCACGATCTGGGCCTGGTAGGCCTTGAACTCCGGGGCCAGCGCTTCCTTCAGCGCGACCGCCTTGGCCGCGATGACGTGCATCAGCGGCCCACCCTGCACGCCCGGGAAGAGAAGCTTGTCCGTCTCCTTCGCCCACTTCTCCTGGCAGAGGATCATCCCCCCGCGGGGCCCGCGCAGCGTCTTGTGCGTGGTGGTGGTCACGAACTCGGCGTGCGGCACCGGGCTCGGATGGAGTCCGGCCGCGACCAGGCCGGCGGTGTGGGCCATGTCCGCCATGACGACGGCGCCGCACTCGTCCGCGGCCCGGCGCACGGCCACGAAATCGATGGTGCGCGGGTACGCGCTCGCCCCCACCACCAGGACCTTCGGCCGGTGCTCGCGGGCCAGCGCGGCCATCCCTTCGTAGTCGATCTGCTCGTCCTCCTTGCGCACGCCGTAGGCCACCACCTTGAAGTAGCGGCCGGAGAAGTTGAGCGGATGGCCGTGGGTGAGATGCCCGCCGTGCGAGAGGTTCATGCCCAGGATGGTGTCGCCGGGCTGGCACACGGTCATGTAGACGGACATGTTCGCCTGGGCGCCCGAGTGCGGCTGCACGTTGGCATGATCGGCCGCGAAGAGCTGCTTTGCGCGCTGGATGGCCAGCGTCTCCGCCACGTCCACGAACTCGCAGCCGCCGTAGTACCGCTTGCCCGGGTAGCCTTCGGCGTACTTGTTGGTGAGCACGCTGCCCAGCGCCTCCAGCACCGCCTCGGACACGAAATTCTCGGAGGCGATCAGCTCGAGCTGCGAGCCCTGCCGGCGCGTCTCGTTGCGGATGGCCTCCGCGACCTCGGGATCCGTGCGGACGAGGTTCTGCATGATGGTGGTACCTCCGGAAGGGGCTCACGGAGACTCTAGCAAACGGGGCGGGGGGGCGAAAGAGGTTACGATCGCGAGGTGACCCACCTGCCTGTCATAGTCAGCAAACGCGGCGAGAGCCGCGTGCGCTCGGGTCATCCCTGGATCTTCCGCAGCGACGTGGCCCGCGCGCCGGGCGTTCCTGCAGGCGCCGTCGTGCGCGTCCTGGGCCCCACCGGCCGGCCCCTGGGCTTCGCGTTCTTCTCCGACAGATCCGAGATCCAGCTCCGCATGATCGAGCGCGCAGAGACCCTCGCGCCCACCTTCCTGCACGACCGCCTCCTGGCCGCGCGCGCCTGGCGGGAGACGATCGCGCCCGGCGCGGAGGCGCTCCGCATCGTGCACGGCGAAGGCGACGGCCTGCCGTCGCTGGTCGTGGACCGCTACGGCGAGCACCTGGTGGTGCAGACCCTGTCGCAGGCGACGGACGGGCGGAAGGCCGAGATCGTGGCGGCGCTGGTCGAGATCTTCCGTCCGCGCGGGATCCTGGAGCGGAACGACCCGCGGGTGCGCGCGCTGGAGGGACTTCCCTCCCAGGTCGGCGTGGTGCACGGCGAGGTGCCGGAGACGGTCACGGTGAGCGAGAACGGCGTGCGCTTCGAGGCCGACCTCTGGCGCGGGCAGAAGACGGGGCTTTTCCTCGACCAGCGGGAGAACCACGCCATGGCCCGCGAATACGCGCGCGGGCGGGTGCTCGACGGCTTCACGTACAACGGCGGCTTCGGCCTCACGGTGGCGGCCAAGGCGGGGGAGGTCGTGGCCGTGGACGCCTCCGCGGACGCGGTGGCGCGCGTGCAGCGCAACGCCGCCCTCAACGGGATCACCAACGTGACCGCGCGCGAGGCCAACGTCTTCGACCTGCTTCACGACCTCGACGGACGGGGCGAGCGCTTCGACACCGTGATCCTGGACCCGCCCGCCTTCGCCAAGAGCAAGTCCGCCGTCGAGAAGGCGCGCCGCGGCTACAAGGAGATCAACCTCCGCGCCCTGAAGATCCTCCTCCCAGGAGGATGCCTGGTCACGTGCTCGTGCTCGTACCACGTCCACGAGGCGGACCTGGAGGGGATCCTGGCCGATGCGGCCGCGGACGCGGGCGCGACGGTCAGCGTGATCGAGAAGCGCCGCCAGGCCCGCGATCATCCGATCCTGCTCGGCGTGCCCGAGACGTACTACTTGAAATGCTTCGTCCTGCGGAAGCTGGCCTGAAGAGATCCCTCAGCCCGGCGGCGGGGACGAGCCGGGTGGGACGGCGGGAGGGCCGCTCGCCGCGTCGAGCAGGTCGCTCGGGCGTGGCAGACGGCCGAGCGTCTCGTAGAGGTCCTTCGAGACCTCCGCCACCGCCCCGCTGCGCCTCGAGTCCGCCGGGAACTGAGTGAGGATCACCAGGAAGTAGGGATTCCGATTTCCCATGTAGATGATGCCGGCATCGTGATACACGGTCGAGATGTTTCCCGTCTTGTGCGCGATGTGCGCGTCGCCGGGCAAGCCGGCGGGGATGCCGCTCTTGAAGCGCTGGTCCAGCAGGATCTCGAGCATCTGCGCGCAGGTCTCGGGTGACCAGGCCCGGCCCTCCGCGATCATCCGCAGCAGCTTGAGCAGCCCCTGGGCCGTGACCTGGTTGTTGAGCCCGGCCTTGAAGGCGCCCTCGTCCTGCACGCCGCGCAGGAGGATGATGCCTTCGATCTTGAGCTCCTCGAGGGCGCGCTGGATGGCGGGGACGCCGACGACGGGGTGGGCTCCGCCTCGAGGTTGAGGGCAAAGGGCCGCCCGTCGACGATGCTCGCGAATTTGTTGCGGACGTGGACGGGCGCGTCGGCGGTGAGCCGCCCGTGGAAGACCTCTCCGTACACGCCCGCCAGCACGGCCAGCTTGATGGTGGAGGCGGCGTGGAAGAAGGCATCCGCGTTGTACGACCAGTTCAGCGTCGTCTGCGAGTCGTAGAACGCGATGCCGAGCCGCTCGAGCTTGTGCTTCTTCTTGATGGCCTGGATGCTCAGGTAGAGCGAGTTCTCGACCCGGGCCAGGCTCTCCGGCGCCGGTGCGGCCTTGCGCGCGGGGACCGGTTCACGGGCACGGGCCACGATCGCCTGGCGCCGATGCCGTCTCACGCCTTCGAGTGTAGTCCCAGTCCTACTCCGGAGAGTGGAACTCGTCGCGCGGGAAGAGATCGAGATTCATCTGGCCGGGGGGCTCCGGCGGCAGGACGCGCGCGCCCGCGATGTGGGCCCAGACGCCGCTGACGCGCGGGGGGCCCAGATAGGCCACCATCGAGGGATCGAAGAGACGGCGGCGCCACTCCTCGGGCGCGATGGGAATGGGCGACAGGCTGCCGATCAGGACGTCACCGTCGGCCACGGCGACCACGTAGGGCAGGGCGGCGCGGAAGGTCGCGCGCACGCGGTCCGTCGGCGCCCAGGTGGTCACCATCCCTCCCGGCTTGAGCCGCCGCGCGCACAACGCGAAGAACTCGAGCGAATACAGGTTCCCCGCGTACGGACTGGTCGGCGGGAGCGCATCCGCCTCGATGACGTCGTAGGTGGCGCCCTCACGGTCCAGGGCGTTGCGGCCGTCCGCGACGCGCAGCGTGAAGCGCGAGTCACCCAGGAACCGGCCCAGCCGCCCCGGCGGATCCGGCAGGGTCAGGAGCCGGTTGAGCAACCGACGCTGGGGCGCGAAGATCTCGAAGACCGTGATGCGCTGATCGACGTCGCGGCGGCAGCCGGCGGAGGCGGCGGTGTCTCCCGATCCGAGGCCGATGATGGCCACTGCCTGCGGCGCGGGATGGATCACCGCGGGGGCCGCGCCCAGGGTCGTGTGGATCCCGCC
>QHVP01000491.1:0-1702 GCA_003222295.1 Acidobacteriota bacterium
CCTCGGCGCCGGCGCCTCCGCGCGCGAGCTGTGCGCGGGGCAGCTCGCGGAATACCTGCGGCGCGTCGAGACGGAGAGCGCGGCTTGAACTGCCGCTTCTGCGGCGCGGCGACCGGGGATCCCGTGTTGCAGCTGGGCGCCCAGCCGCCCGCGAACTCCTTCCTCACCGCCGTGCAGGTGCGGGAAGTCGAGGCCGGCAGGCTGGCCGAGCCCCGCATCCCGCTCGACCTGCACCTCTGTTCGGCGTGCGGCCTCGTGCAGATCGCGGAGAGCCTGCCCCCCGAGACCCTCTTCTCCGACTACATCTACCTCTCCGGAACTTCGGACCTGATCCATCGTCATGCCGAGCGGGTCGCCGACCTCGCGGAAGCGGCCAACGGCTCCTTGCGCGGCCATCTCGTCGTCGAGATCGCTTCCAACGATGGCACCGTGCTCCGGCGGTTCCGCGACCGCGGCAGCCGTGTCCTTGGTGTCGAGCCCGCGGCCAACGTCGCCCGCATCGCCACGGAGGCCGGGATCCCGACCCGTGTGGAGTTCTTCGGCGAGGCCTCGGCCCGGCGGGTGCGGGAGGAGCACGGCCGCGCCCGCGTGATGGTGGCCCGCCACGTCCTCGCCCACGTGCCGGACCCGCACGGCTTCGCCGAGGGCGTCGCGCAGCTGCTCGCGCCCGACGGGCTGTTCCTCCTCGAGGCGCCCTACCTCGAGCCCTTCTTCAGCCGGACGGAGTTCGACACCATCTACCACGAGCACCTCGCGTACCTTGCCGCGCGGCCGCTGCGCTCCCTGTTCGAGGCGCACGGCCTGGCCCTGGTGGACGCGCATCCGTTCGAGATCCACGGCGGCTCGATGCTGTACACGGTCAGGCCCGCGGGCGCGACCCCGCAGCCGTCGATCGCGGCCCTGCTTCGGCGCGAGCGAGAGCTGGGGCTCGGCGAGCGCGTCACCTGGGAACGCTTCGCGGCGCGAACCGGCCAGGTCCGCGCGCGGCTGGGAGAGCTGCTCGAATCGCTTGGCTCTTCCGGCTCCCGGCTCGCCGGTTACGGCGCGCCGGCCAAGGGCAACACGCTCCTGTGCAGCCTCGACCGGGGCGTGTCGGCCCTCGCGTTCCTCGTCGATCGCAATCCGTGGAAGCAGGGCCGGTACACTCCCGGCACGCACCTTCCGGTGCGCCCGCCGGAGGCCCTGGCCGAAGAGCAGCCACCGTACACGCTCCTGCTGGCCTGGAACTTCGAGGAGGAGGTCCTCCGGCAGCAGGACGAGTACCGCCGCCGGGGGGGACGGTTCATCCGGCCCCTCCCGTGGCCGGAGGTGATCCCATGATCGAAGGCGTGGTGCTGACGCCGCTCACCCGCATCGTGGACGAGCGCGGCATGGTGATGCACATGCTCAAGCGCACCGATCCCCATTTCCAGGAGTTCGGGGAGATCTACTTCTCGGTGGTCCGCACGGGCGTGGTCAAGGCCTGGCACCGGCACGAGCGCATGGTCATCAACTACGCGGTCGTGCATGGGATGATCAAGCTCGTGCTCTACGACGGCCGCCCGCACTCGTCCACGCGCGGGGAGGTCATGGAGATCTTCATCGGAGACGCGGACTACCGGCTGGCCACCGTGCCCCCCGGCGTGTGGAACGGCTTCAAGGGCGTGGCCGAGTTCCCCTCGATCGTCGCCAACTGCGCGACCATTCCCCACGATCCCTCCGA
>QHVP01000491.1:1998-2260 GCA_003222295.1 Acidobacteriota bacterium
GTCGGAATCCTCCTGTGGCTGGCTTGGCCGGCGGTCGCGCGTGGCCTCGGAGTACCCGACCACCTCGACCGCTTCGTCCGCATCTCGAGCTACGCGTGGCCGGCGCAGGCTCTCGACCTCGACTGGCTGTTCGTCGCCCTCGGGCGCATGGACCTCTCCGCGCGAGGACGCGCGCTCAGCGCGCTCATCCGTCTGGGGCTGGTGTGGCCGGCGGCCGCGCACGGAAGCGACGGAGCCGGCCTGCCGGCCGCGGTGGCGGCCT
>QHVP01000490.1:0-3064 GCA_003222295.1 Acidobacteriota bacterium
GACGGCCCGCGAACGTCCGTCACCGTCACCGCCGCAGCAGTAGGCCGACGATCGTCAGCGCCGCGAGCGAGACGAGGGCACCCGCGATCAGCGGCGACGACGACCATCGGATCTCGATCTCATGGGCACCCGCCGGAACGGCAACTCCGACGAGGTGCCCATCCGCGACCTGGACGTCCGTCGCCTGGCCGTCGACGCGGGCGCGCCAGGCCTTGAAATAGGTCCGCGACCAGACCACGAGCGCATCCGCCGGAGCGACGATCCGCACGCGCAGCCGCGTCGGCGTCTCCTCGATGACCTCGGACGACGCGGGAAGCGGGACACCGTGAGTCGGCGCCGACGCCATCACCACCGCGTCCGTTCGCAGATCGAAATCCGGCCGGAGCAAGCGGGGCACGACGTCCTCGAACGAGACGGCCGTGAAGAGCCGCGTGGCCACGCGCACCGATGGCGCCGCCCCCTCGAGGCGATGGAGCGTGACGCCGCTCGCCGGCCCGAGCACCGCCATCGGCGTGAACGGCGGCGGCAGCGCGGCGGGCGCGACCACGTAGCCGACGCCGGCCGCGCGCAGCGCCGGGGCGCGCTCCGCCCACGGCAGCGTGTCGATCGACTTCCCCACCACGCGATCGCCCTCGAAATAGATGCCGTCCGGATCGCCGTCGAACGCATACGGCATCCCGCCCAGGGCGCCGGTCAGGGCCCAGAGCTCACGCGGCGCGCGCCGGAAGATCGCACGTGTCTCCGCCTCCGCCGGCGGCCAGTCGGGCGCGTTCGGCTTCGGATGGGGCTCCGCGGCCGCGCGTTCG
Source organism: Acidobacteriota bacterium (assembly GCA_003222295.1). Classification (GTDB taxonomy): domain Bacteria; phylum Acidobacteriota; class Vicinamibacteria; order Fen-336; family Fen-336; genus AA29. The sequence goes on from QHVP01000490.1 coordinate 807, forward strand.
TACAGCCGGCCACCGGCGAAGCGCGGCGGCGCGTCGGGTGGCACGTCGACCAGCGTGCGCCAGAGCGGCACGTCCGAGAGCGCGAGCGTGATCGCGACCAGCCAGGCGAGACCCTCCGCGCGCGGCGGGCGCGCGATCAGCAGGAGGACCCCCGCCACCGACGCCACTGCCGCGAGGGCCGCGATTCCCGAAGGACGCACCACGACCGCCAGCACGGCGGCCCCGACCATCGCGATGAGGCCCATGCGCCACCGGGCGGCGCGGGACGGTGCGACGCCTCCTTCCCATCGCGTCGCCGCGCGCGCGACCAGCGGCACCAGGGCGAGGGCGACCACGTACCACCACTTGACCGGGAACCGCATGCGGCCGCCGAGGGAGACGGTCGGGTGGATCGCCTTGGCTCCGGGCAGAAAGCGGCCGAACGAGAGAAGGGCTGCGATGATCAGAAGGGCCCACCACCAGCGCTGACCGCGATCGCGGGGGCTTGCGCCGAGCAGCAGGAGCGCGAGCACGACCCAGCCCACGTGCAGCGTCCAGAGATAGGGCGCGTGGTTGTCGTAGTGCGCGTGCCCGGTGAAGCCGGCCTCGCCCGTGAGGTCGGGCCGGCCGAACGGAAAGGGCGCGACCTGCTCGAGCAGGCGGGCCGGGGTGAGGGACGTGTTGGACGCGAGCAGATACGGGAAGGGCGCGAGGCTCCGCGTCGAGGTCGCGTACACCTGGACGGTGCTCGCGATCTGCGGCGCGGCGATCCCCGCGCCCAGCGTCAGGGCGAGGCCCGCGGCCAGGAGGGCGCGTCCCCGGCCGGCAGGGGCCATCAGCGCGCGCAGGCCGGCCAGGCCGAAGGTCATGAGCGCGATCACCGGCTCGCCGGCCAGGATCTCCAGGCCGGAGACGAGGGCCAGCTCCGCCATCGCACGGCGCAGGGGGCGCGCATCACCGGGCGCGCGCGCGCCGATCCGGGCCGCCGCCGCCATCACCCAGGGCGCGAGAGCGAGGGCGAGCCCGCTGTTGAAGAACCGCCACGTCGAGACGTACACGCCGGATAGGGCGAAGGCGGCCGCGGCCACCTCCGCCGCGGCGCGCGAGGCCCCTTCGGCGCGCGCCCAGCGACGCGCGCCCGCGTAGGCGAGCACGGCGGCCAGGGCGAAGCGCAGCCCGAAGGCGGACGGCAGCGGCAGGACGAGGAACGCGAGCATGTCCGGGAAGAACGTCCCGAAGTTCGGGTTGCCCGCCAGCGGCTCGCCGAAGGAGGCGTACGGGCTGAGGAAGGGGAACGCGCCCTGTCGCACCTGCTCGACCGAGGCCCGGCGCCAGCAGCAGCGCGCGCAACAGCCAGATTCGCGGCGTGGTCATTCGGGACGCGAAGCGGAGGTGGAGCCCGCGGCACTTCCGGGCGTCAGTGCCGCCAGCGCCGCCAGCTCACGACGGTAGACGGCCGTCCACCACGCCAGCAGACCGACATGGACCAGCGCGACAGCGGTGGCGACGTTGCGGATCGCCATGCGAATGGCGGGCGGATCGGCGATCCGCGACGGATCGACCTGGACCACGTGATCGAGCACCGCGCGCCCGAGGTCGAGCCCCTGGTTCAGCGTGGCCGTGACGGCCAGGACCGCGAAGAGGATGCGCGCGCGCGGCGAGAGGGGCGCGACCAGCGCCAGCAGGACGGCGGCGGGCAGGACGTACCGCTGATGCATCTGCGTCGGCAGCATGAACACGGCGAAGAACTGGAAGGCGGCGGCGAGGACCAGCCCGCCGTCGCCCGGCCACCGCCACAGCCCGGCCAAGATGAAGACGGTCCAGGCCGCGACGAGCAGCAGGCCCACGTCGCGATGGGTCAAGGGCCCGACGAAGGGGCGGGTGTCGAGACGCGCCTCCCCCGACGGCTGGCCGCGCAGGCGGATGTCGACGCGATCGAGCACGTACCAGAGGTTGTAGGCCTCGACGGTGCGCTGCGGGTAGTAGCCGACCGCGCCGTGATACGACGAAAGGACCGGCCGCGCCGCGCCGCGCGCCACGTAAGGCATCGCGGCCAGGGCCATGACCAGCAGGGCGGCCGCCGCGCCGGCGAGGATCGGACGCGCGCGATGCCGCCGCCACGCCCAGAGCGCCAGCACGGGGACGGCCACGACGGCCAGCAGCTTCGTGGCCAGAGCAAGGCCCAGCGCCGCCCCCGCGCGTCCGGCCTGCCCGCGCAGCAGCGCGACCAGTGCGGCCACGACGAACAGGGACAGCAGCGCGTCGAACTGTCCCCACGC
>QHVP01000490.1:3172-4658 GCA_003222295.1 Acidobacteriota bacterium
ATCGCGACCCCGCTCGTCTCGCCCGCTCCGGCGGCGAGGCGTGCGCGCTCGACGAGGGTCAGCAGGTAGGGCACGACCGGCGGGTAGTCGCAATCGTCGGTGGCGAAATGGGTCAGATAGATCGCCCACGGCTGCCGCCCGCGCGAGGCGCGCGCCCAGGTGAGGAAGCAATCGACGACGTCGTAGTTGTGGAGCACGCGCGGCGCGACGAGGAGGGCGAGCAGGAGCGCGCTCGCCGCGGCCAGCCAGAGGACAGCGGCCGGAAGCGGATCGGAGGGGGCGCGCGGCGACAGGCTGGCCAAGGGCTTCCCGCGAGTCTAACCGGTCCATCCGGAGTGACAAAGCGCACAAATTGTATTGCTGTAAAGGGTAATTAGGCCTACACTCTTCAACCAGTTTCTAGAGGAGTCCGCCTATGGTCCGCAAGCTGATGGCGATGGTCGCGCTGAGCGTGTTCGCCGCATCGTGCCACACGATTACCGAAGAGCTGCCGACCCAGCCGAAGACACCGGATGCCACCGGTCCCATCCCGGTGATCGTGGTGCCCGTGCCCGCGGTGACTCCGACTCCGACGCCCGCCGCCACCCCGACCCCTGCCCCGGCACCCGGTGCGCCGGCACCGACGCCCGCACCACCCAGCGGTCAGACGTGCGGCCTGCCCAGGGGCACGGGAAGCGGCAACGACTGCCCATACGAGCGGCCGGCATTCCTATCCCAGGTCGAGGCCTCGATCGACCAGGTCATCCGCCAGCATCCCGAGCTGTTCAAGCTCAACGACACGCGCGGTGGCTGCGACAACTGCTACTTCATCCGGAACACGGACGCCTACTGGGACGCGGTCACCGCCGCCGTGCAGCAGCGCGGGCTCTGCGCGACCAACGACGGCGAGGAGCTCGCGGTGAAGAACACGAACTCCTGGAACGACCAGTACGACATCGTCACCGGCGACGGCTACATCCGCCGCCAGCTCGGCGCCTACCGCTCGACCTGTCATCCCGCCTGGTTCTGATCCGGCGGGTCCAGCGCGGAGCCGGCCGCGGACCGGAGCGCGGACCAGGCGGCGACCACGGGCGCGGCCGCGCAGGCGAAGAGCGCGTAGTGCATGGGCACGGCCACCCGCCATTCGTAGAGGAAGAAGCTCTCGGTCGAGAGGTAGTACAGCGGCAGGGCCAGCAGCAGCAGGCCGGACCGCCAGCGCGCGGCCAGGATGAGGGCGGCGCCCAGAAGGGCGAGCGGGGTCAGCGCCGGGACCATGACGGACTGCAGGGCTCCCAGCGCCGGCCGCAGCGGCGCGGCTGCGCGGCCGGGACCCAGCCAGCTCTCGTCCCGCGGCCCGCGCGCGAGGTCGTGCGCACGCACGTCGGAGGCGTCGTCGTCCTCCGTGCGGGCCAGGACGTCCGTGGCCACGGCGTCCCCGGACAAAGTCGGCGGACCGGGGGCGGCGTAGCTCAGCATCTCCCAGGCACGCCCGACCACCACGCGCGCG
>QHVP01000489.1 GCA_003222295.1 Acidobacteriota bacterium
GCGCACGATGCGGTCGCGGCCTTGTTTCATGCGCTCGGCGAGGGCGACGTCGTCCGAGCCGGCCTGGTCGAGAGGAATGTTCGTGGCGGTCATTTCGCTCCTGTCATTTATCTCTGGGGGGGAATTCATTCCCCATCAAAGGTGGGAATGAACTTCCCCCCTGAAACCCCCCGTCGCGCGCCGCCGCTGCGCGGCGCCGCGCTCACTGGTCGGTTTGCCGGGCCGCATCGTGCGCTCATTCACGACGGCGCACTTGCGGCGCACCCGCGGGCCCTCGCCTTGCTGCTGCCCCAGCGCCCCACCAACGAGGTCGATCATCTTGCCCTCAATGCGTCATCCCGTAGATCACGTAGTCCACTCCCAGCTCGTAGGCCTCGTTGTTGAGGTCGATGGCGTTGATGTTCGTGTCGGACCACTCCCAGTACTCGCTGACGTCCTGGTTGTAGTTGACGATCATCAGGAGCCGCTTGGCGCGGTCGTTGTCCTCGTAGATCCCGAAGTAGTCCGGCGAGACGCGAAAGTAGGGATGGGGGAACGCGCGCGGGTCCTCCACCCGGAAGAACGAATCGAACACCGGATGATCGTTGTCCACCTCGACCAGGCGGCCGCCGGGCAGGACCCTTCCCATCTGCCCGGCGAAGTTGCTCCAGTGACGTCCGACGAAGTCGTCCACGATCAGGAAACCGCCCTTCGACAGGCAGGCGCGCAGGCCGGCGGCCTCATGAAATGCGCCTCGGCGCGCGGATACCCGGCTCGCACATGTAGGCGACGGGGTACTTGAAGAGCTCCGGATCGTCCAGGGAGAGGATGTTCCCGCCGCCCTGGTTGGGGTCGAGCGTCGTGAGCTCCTGCAGCATCTTCATGAAATGCGCCTCGGCGCGCGGGTAGTCGTGATTCCACTTGAGGTCGAGCCCCCACATGTAGCGGCCCGGACCCCAGTCGGACGGCCGGAAGCGGACGCGCACGAAGGTGAAGCGACCGTTGTACGCGGTGTTCTTGTAGTCCACCTCCGGCGGCTCGTAGCCGTCTCCGGCCGCACCCACGGCGGCCGCGCCGAGGAGCAGCAGGATCGGCACCGTCATCCTCATTGATTCGTGCTCCCGGCGCGGGCGTCGTGCAGGCGGAGCAGAAGCTCCTGCGCGCGCTGGAAGCGCGGCGCGATCTCCAGCGCGTGCAGGACCTCACGACGGGCCGCGGCCGCATCGCCTGCCTCGACCAGGGCCAGCGCGAGCTGATAGAGCGCCTCCGGGCGGTCGACGGGATCGAGGGCCACCAGGGATCGACGCGCGCGCACGAGGCCCCCGCGGTCGCCGAGGCGCGCGGAGAGTGCGGCCAGCCGCTCGTGCACCGCGGGCTCGAACGGCGAAATGAAGAGCGCGCGGTCCAGGGACGCGGCGGCCCCGGCGAGGTCACCCTGGTCCTCGAGCAGGCGCGCCAGCTCGAGCTGGGCCTGGTAGTGGCTGTCCGTGATCGCGGTGAGCTGCTGCAGCTCCTTCACCGCGTCCCCCGGCCGGCCCTGGTCCTTGTAGATCGCGGCCAGGTAGAAGTGCGGGCTGTCCCGCCCGGCGTACTCGGGGAAGAGCGCCTGCGCGCGCTCGAGGTAGGGGAGCGCCTCCGCGCGCTTGCTGGCGTGGAAGAGGGCGAGGCCGGCGGCGAGCTGGGCCCCGAAGTCATCGGCATCGGCCTTGGCGCGCGCTTCGACGTCCGCGGGCGAGGTGCGGGCGGCGCCGAGGCCCGGCATCGCGACTTTCGTCGCGGGCCGGATGGCGGCCAGCGGTCCGGCAAAGCGCTGCTCGAGGTGCGCGAAGAACGCCTTGTCGAAGTCTTCCAGCGTCGTGCCGAGCACGCCCTCGAAGGCCTGCGCCGTGCTGCGTCCCTCTCCATACGCCTTCAGGAGGGAGACGATGGCGGGGAATCCGCGCTGCGATTCGATCCATTCGACGACGAGCGAGGCCTGGTAGTACGAGACGGCCACCTGCTCGGGCCCCTTCGGGCGCACGAAGCCGCGGTTGAGGTCGGCGAGGGGCAGCAGCTCGCCGGACCGGAGGGCCCGGAGGAACTCGACGGTGACGTCGTCGCCCCACCCGGGCCGCGCGCGGTGCTCCTCGTGCACGGAGATCCCCTCCGTGAACCAGCGCGGCACGCGGTTGCCGGTCAGGCCGAGCGTGAACGTGTGTGCGATCTCGTGCCACAGGGTCGAGCCCCAGTTGAACTGGCCGACCTCGCGCGCCGAGGGCGAGTCGATGGCGAGGACGGGGCCGAAGCACGCGCCGAGGCCCGCCAGACCGGCCAGGCCGACGGTGCGCACGGAGAAGTCCGCGTGGTCGGGGTAGACCTCGACCCGAACGAGGCCGTCCGGCCGATACCCGTAACGCGCGGACAGGCGTGCGTAGGCATCCTCGGCCAGCTCCGCCGCGTAGGGCGCGAGCAGGTCCGCCTCCTTGCCGTGCAGGAGGATCCGGAAGTGCGCGGTCCTGGTCTCCCTGTACTTCGGGAAGGTGTCGAGGAGGTCCAGCGTGTTCTTGATCCACACGTTGTAGGGATCGCCGGCGAACGAGGCCTCGAGGCTCTTGCGCCCCTCCTCGATGGCGCCCAGGCGGAGCTGGTTGAGACCCAGGATGCCGAGCCCACGCCAGGTGCGCGGGTCGAGGGCCACCGCCTGCTGGGCGAAATCGGCGCCCTGCCGGTAGAGGCGATTGCGCGCGCTGATCTCGGCGAGCCGGTTGTACAGCTCGGCATTGCCCGGGTTGAGGGCGAGGGCCCTCCGGCGCGCATCCTCGTAGCGGGCCTGATCGCCTTGCAGGTGGCGCGCGGCGGCCAGGGTCGAGAGCGCGGGCAGGGAAGCGGGGTTCGCCGCGAGCACCTGCTCCGACTCGTGGGCCGCGGCGTCGTAGTCCTCTTGATCGAGGCGGGCCTCGGCCAGGAAGACGCGGGCGGGCTCGAGCGCGGGGTTCATCTTCAGGCTGCGCCCGAGCGTCTCCATCATGCCGGG
>QHVP01000074.1 GCA_003222295.1 Acidobacteriota bacterium
CTGGAAGGTGGCGGAGTCCTCGTAATCGCCGCGGACGTAGTGGAGCAGTCCGGACAGCTTCGCGAAGGCGGCGGGATCGAGGCCTCCGTGCTTCTGAAGGCTCTCCTTCAGCCGGGACTGGAACTCCTCGGCCGGCCGCCGTGCCACGCCGATCACGGGCACGTCGAGGTGGCCCCGCTTCACCATCGCCTGCAGCGCGGGGAAGATCTTCTTGGAAGCGAGGTCCCCGGTCGCGCCGAAGAAGACGAGCGCGTCCGACTTCACCGCGCTCCTCCGCCGCTGTCGGGCCGCCGCTCGAGCAGCGCCACGGGCAGCCCCGGAGGAACGTCTGGCGGAAGGGCCATGATCTGATCTTCTCTCGGGATGGGCCCGGGATTGCGGCCGCGGAGGAAATAGAGCGGTGCTATGCTTCCCACCGTGAAATGACCCGGGCGAGCTTCTCGTCCTGAGCGGCAAGCTGCAGAAGATCTACGTCGCGAGCGCCCCCAGCCTGCCCCTCTTCGCGAGCCCGCTCTGGGGCGTATTCAACACCTCGCACTTCGTCGGCTTCCCGGGACGCGCGCGCGCCTACGCGGGCGCATCACCCGGTCAGACCGACACCCTGCCCGCGCTCGTGGAGATCGCGCCGCGCTAGCTAGCTCCCCCAGCGAAATGCGCATCGCGGTCGGCGGTCTCGCGGGGCAGGTCTCCCGCGGGGCCAATGACTGTACTCAGATTGAGTACGGTCGTCGTCCTCCTCGGGACATCGCTCTAAGACCCCCGTGCCGCCGCCGGAATCGCCCGCTGGGGGCTTCCCAAGACGCTATCGATGGTCCGAACGGTCTCTCCGGTCCTGGGCCTCTTCAAGAGGCGAACGATCGTACTCAAATCAAGTACAATCCACCCTCGCCAGACCGACCCACGGCCCGGTCTGGTTTCCTTTCCGTTGCTTCAAGCATCACCCGAGGTCGCGCCGGCATCCCCCACACTCAATAGCCTTCCCGCGAGCCTGGTAGTCTCCGCGGCGGCCGTCCGCCACCGGAGGCTTCATGCCACGCGCGGCGCTCGGGATCCTGGCTGTCCTCGCCAGTACGGCGGCCAGGGCCGGGTTAGCGGCGGCCGCTCACCGGGGAGGCGGGACCGGCTTCCGCAGCGGCTCGACGATGACCGAGAAGTCCTCGTCGCCGTGGCCGTCCGCGATGGCCCGCCCATACAGATCCAGGACCGGGCCCACGGTCGAGAGGGACATCCCGTGCCGCCGTCCCTCGCCGACGGCGTAGTTCATATCCTTTACCGCGAGCTGCAGCGTGAAGTTCGGCTTGTAGTCGCGCGCCGTCATCCGCGCCGCGAGCGTCTTGATGAGCGGGCTTCCGGGAGCGCCCGCGGTGAGGACTTCGAGGGCCTTGGCCCGGTCGAGTCCGCTCCTCTCGACGAGCGCGATGGCCTCGGCCAGGGATGCTGCCTGCACGCCGCAGAGGAAGTTGTTCACGAGCTTGAGGAGAGCGCCGCTGCCGGTGGGGCCGAGGTGGACGATGGCCCGGCTCATCACGGACAGGGCAGGCCGGGCGATCTCGAGCGCCTCCGCGGAACCGCCGACGAGGAACAGCAGCTCGCCCGCGGCCGCCTGAGGCTTGCTGCCCGTGACCGGCGCGTCGAGCAACGGGCAGCCGGCCGCGACCGCCGCGCGCGAGAGTTCCTCGATCCAGCCGACGGTCACCGTACTGCAATCGACCAGCACGGTGCCGCGGGCCGCGCCGGCCAGCGCGCCTTGCTCCCCGAGCCAGACGGCCCGCGCCGCCACGTCGTCGGACACCATGCTGAGGACGACGTCGGCCCGGGCCGCCGCCTCGCGCGGCGACGCGGCGACGTGGGCGCCTTCGTCCGCGAGGGGCGCGGCCCGCTGGGAGTTGCGGTTGTAGACGGACAGGGGAAAGCCCGCCCCGAGGAGGCGGCGGGCCATGCCCGAGCCCATCAGGCCCAGTCCGATCAGGGCGACGCGTGGTTTGGACATGACCTATTCCACCACGTCGAACTGCTCGAGGCCTCGCTCGTTGACGGTGAGGCCGAGACCGGGCACGTTCGCGTCGAGGTCCACGAATCCGTCCTTGGCCCTGGGCTCGCCCTCGAACACGTACCAGAAGAGCTCGTTCCCCACCTCGACGTCCACGATCGGAAAGTACTCGGCCATGGGCGAGTTCAAGCTGGCCATCACGACGTGGTAGTTGTGCATCTGGCCCGCGTGCGGGACGACGGGCACCCCGTGGGCCTCGGCCAGGGCGGCGATCTTCCGCGCCTGGGTCAGGCCGCCGACACGGTTGGTGTCGAACTGGATGTAGTCGACGGCGCGGGCCTCGAGCAGCTCGCGGAAGCCGTGCACGGTGAACTCGTGCTCGCCCCCGGCGATGGGGACGCGCCCTTGGGCCTTCAGCTCGGCATAGCCGTGGATGTCGTCGGGGATGACCGGCTCTTCGAGCCAGCGCAACTGGAACGGCTCGAGCCGCGGCAACATTCGCTTCGCGTAGTCGAGCGTCCAGCCCATGTAGGCGTCGGCCATGACGTCCACCTCGGGCCCGACCGCCTCGCGGACCGTGCGCACCAGCTCCAGGTTGCGCTGCATGCCCGCCGCGCCGTCCACCGGTCCCCACTGTACAGCCGGCTCGCGTAGACGGGGATGCGCGTCTTCGTCCGTCCGCCCAGCAGGCGATAGACGGGCTGACGGGCCGCCTTCCCCATGAGGTCCCACAAGGCGATGTCGACGGCGCTGATGGCGACCATGGCGATGCCCTTGCGACCGAAGGCCATGGTCTTCCGGTACATGTGCTGCCAGAGGAACTCGACGTCCCACGGATCGGCGCCGAGGAGGAGCGGCCCCAGATGGAGGTCGATGACCTGCTTCGTGATCAGCGGGGCGAGGGCGGCGTTGCCGATGCCCACGAGGCCGTCGTCGGTGAAGATCTCGACGATCAGCCAGCCGTGAAACGTGAACGTGCCCATGGAGGCCTCGGGCCGCGCGAGCAGGTCCATGGGGTTCGTGCAGAAGTGCGGAGGCAGCGGGACCGTCTTGCCTCGCCATTGCACGACCCGGGTCCGGACCCGCTCGATCTTCATTGGCGTCCTCGCTCCGGCCCGTTCACCTGACCTTCCACTCCTGGATCCCGGCCGACCACTGCGGCGGCAGCGTCACTTCGAGTCGTAGCCCATTCGTCGTCACGGGCTTGAACGTCACCTTGTTGTAGGCGTCCTTCTCCACGCCATACGCCCCCGCCGCGTCCACCGGCCTCCACTCCTCGCCATCCTTGTAAAGGACGCGCCAGGAGGCCGGCACCCGGCACTCCCCGCTGCCGGTGTCGTCGAGCCAGTAGACCTCGACCTCGGAGACGGAGGTCGGCGTGTCGAACTCGTAGGCGACCCACTCCGTGGTGCCCTTCTCGGGCCACCAGTGGAAGAAGGAGCCATTGCCGTCGCGCGACGATCGCGGCTCGCTCTGGTCGTTGACCGCGCGCGGGTTGTGCCCCGCCTTGGAAGAGGTGACCTTGGCCCGCGAGGCCAGCGTGGGGAGCGGCTGCGGCCGCGCGCTCGTCGGACGGTTGGGAATCCAGACCGCCATCTCGCCGGGACCCCGGTTGGCCCACGCGTAGTACGGGATCGCGGTGAAGGCCTGTTCCTGCTGTTCGACTTCGCTGCGATCGTTGTATTTCAGCGAGGTCGAACGTCCGTTGATCACCTGAACCCCTCCGAGCAGGTCCGATCGAAATTCCGAGGTGAGTGGCGTCTCATCACGCAGCAGGAGGTTCCGCACATGCCCCCCCGGGTTGTCCGGCCACTCCGCGGCGTAGACGAGTGGCCCCCGCTGCAGGGCCACGCGGCCCTGGTCGGCTTCGACCGACGGATGAGCGACCACGCGGCGGACGGGCATGGGCAGCGACAGCTCGACCACGTCGCCCGCC
>QHVP01000012.1 GCA_003222295.1 Acidobacteriota bacterium
GTCTCCGTGCCCGTGCCCGTCTCCGTCCGTTGCGCCGATCCAGCCTATCGTGGTACATATGTACCATGGTACCAACAAGGGATCGCCGGGTGGTCGAGCGCGTGCAGACGGGGCTGCGCCTGGAGAAGCGCCTGCTCAAGGTGCTCAAGGCCGTGGCCGAGCTCTACGACCTCTCCCTGGGCGACCTCCTGGAAGGCATCGTCCTCCACGCCTTCGAGGGGAAGCCGCCCTTCGGCGAGGAGTCGCGGCGGCGCATCCGCGAGCTCGAGAAGATCTATGGGCTCGACCTCGAGGCCGCGGACAGCCATCGCCTGGTGGAGGGGCCGGCCGCGACCGCCGCCCGCCGGAAGGGCGAGGCGGCCCGTCCCCGGACGCGCCCCCGGAGGCCCTGACCATGTCGACGACGCCCGCCACCGCCGGATCGGTGGCCAGTCCCCTCGACGACCTCGCCGACGAGGCCCTCCTCGCCGCCTTCGAGGGCGACGGGCTGCCGCCGGGATCGTTCCGCCATCGCCATCACGTACGCCTGGCCTGGGTCTTCCTCGAGCGGCATCCCGTGCTCGACGTGCTGGCCCGCTTCGCGGCGGGCCTGCGCCGCCTGGCCGCGGCCGCGGGCAAGCCGGGCCTGTATCACGAGACGATCACCTGGGCCTACGTGCTGCTCGTCAACGAGCGCCGGGCCGCGCCGGGCACGGAGGAGTGGCTCGCCTTCGCCGCGCGCAACCCCGACCTCCTGGCCTGGAAGCCGTCCGTGCTGGAGGCGCGCTACTACCGCCAGGAGACGCTGTGGTCGGACCGCGCGCGCCAGACCTTCGTCCTGCCCGACCGTCCGCCTACAGCTTGAGCCGCACGAACTCGTCGAAGGTGGTGGTCCCGTCCGTCACGAGAGAGAGGCACGTCTCGCGCAGCGTGCGCATGCCCGTGCCCATGGCGACTCCCTCCAGCTCCGCCGCGTCCAGATCTCCTTCGATCGCGTCCTTCAGCTCGGGGGAAGCGGTCATGACCTCGAACATGGCCCGCCGCCCGCGGTAACCGACCTTGTTGCAGCTCGGGCAGCCGCGGCCGCGGAAGAAGCGCAGCGCCTGCGCCTGCTCGGGTCCGATCCCATGAAGGGCGAGCGTCTGCGCGCCCGGGGGCTCGGCAGGCTCGCGGCAGACGCGGCAGATCTGCCGGGCCAGGCGCTGCGAGGTCACCGCGGCCAGCGAACCGGCCAGTCGGGAGCGGGGCAGGCCGAGCTGGAGCAGGTTCACGAGGGCCTGGCTGGCCCGCTGGGCGGTCACCACGGCGATCACGAGCACGCTCGTCGCGAGCTGGATGGCGATGCCGGCCGTGGCAGCGTCGGGCATCGAGAACAGGACCAGCGCTTCCGGCCGCACCGCCACCATGTCACGCAGCGTCTCCTGCATCTGCTCGACGCTCGCCACCTCCACCTGCCGCGCCCCCTCGATCGGAAACTGCCGCGGTGACTCCAGGGAAAGCACGTCGCGGCCTCCCCGGACCAGGAAGCTCATCAGCGAATAGGTCGTGGTGTGCGCGCCGTTGAAGAGGGGAGAGCTCACGATCACCAGGCCAGAGAAGGCCTGCAACTGGCCCAGCAGCCGGACGCGGTCCTCCAGCTCCATGCCCAGAGAGGGCAGGTCCTTGAGGAACGTCGCGCGGTTGACGAGCTTGATGGTGGCGCTGATCCCGTGGGGCGTGGGCAGGGTCTGGGCGATCAGCTCGTAATCGACGCCGTCCAGGATGGTGGTGGCCCGGCGGGTCAGCGCCCGGCGGGCGTCTTCGGGAGAGGCGCCGAAGAAGTCGAGGAGCTTGCGCGTGACCGCGTCCTGGAAGCTCTTCGGGATGGGATCGACGCGGAAGAAGAAGTCGTCGATCCGGTAGCGGACGTTGACCGCGTCCTCCTTGGGTTCGATCCGCACGTCGGAGGCTCCCTTGCGCGCGGCCAGCGTGAGGACGTACTGCAGGATGGTGTCGGGCTCGCCCTGCTCCCACACGGGGGTAGCCGCGTAGGCGATGCCCAACGTGTCCATCAGGGGGTTCGTTCCCTGCGTCTTGAGCGCGGCGGCCACGTCCTCACGCGTGATCATTCCGCTCTCGACCAGCACCTCGCCCAGCCGGTGGCCGCTGGCCTTCTGCTCCTCCAGGGCGTCGAGGAGCTGGCTGGTGGTGATCTTCTTCATCCGGATCAGGATGTCGCCCAGCCGGTCGCGGCTGCGCGCGAGGGTGTCGAGCTCCTCCTTCAGGCGCGCGGGCGCGTGGCTCCAGAACTCCTGCTTGTAGGTGTCGCTGGCCGCGCAGAAGCACCGGAAGCAGAACGGGCAGAGCTTGGTGGGGTTCTTGGGGTCGTCCGAGCACCAGACGGCGCCCATCGCGTCGAAATCCCCGAGGCAGTTCCAACAGTTGACTTCGTAGGGCTCGACGGGGGCGCCCCGGCGTGGGTTCACGGATCCATTCCTATGCCATAAATCCTTTGGCTTCAACCGTATCATTGCCGGCCCCCGCTGCCCTGTGGTAGCGTGGAGCCCGTTCCCCTGAGGAGGCAAGACTGCACCTGGAGAGCGCCACCGGCATGCGCAAGACGCCCCTCAATGCCGTCCACCGGGCGAGCGGGGCGAAGATGGTTCCCTTCGGCGGTTGGGACATGCCGGTCGAGTATTCGGGGCTGATCGGCGAGCACATGGCCGTCCGCAAGGCGGCCGGCCTCTTCGACGTCTCGCACATGGGAGAGTTCGAGGTGGAAGGGCCCGGCGCCCTTCCCTTCCTGCAGCGCGTGACCGCGAACAACGTGGGCAAGCTCGTGGACGGCCAGGCCCAGTACTCCGCGCTGCCGATGCCCAGCGGCGCCCCGGTGGACGACGTCATCGTGTATCGGCGCGCCGCCGACCGGTACCTCCTCGTCGTCAACGCCGGCAACATCGAGAAGGACTTCCGCTGGCTGCACGAGCAGGGGCCGCAGGACGTCACCCTGCGCAACCGCAGCGATGACTACGCCCTGATCGCCCTGCAGGGGCCGCGCGCGCAGGAGATCCTGCAGCCGCTCACCACGCTGGACCTGGGCGCGCTGAAGTACTACCACTTCGCGGACGTGGAGGTGGACGGCCGTCCGGTGACGGTCTCGCGCACCGGCTACACCGGCGAGGACGGCTTCGAGATCTTCGTGCCGCCCGCGCACGTGGAAGCGTTCTGGACGCGGCTGCTCGAAGCCGGCGGAGAGAAGGGACTCGTCCCCGCCGGTCTGGGCGCCCGCGACACCCTCCGCCTCGAGGCGAGGATGTGCCTTTACGGCCAGGACATGGACGAGACGACTTCGCTGATCGAAGCCGGCCTCGGCTGGATCGTCTCCCTCGACGAGGCCAAGGGCGACTTCCCGGGCCGGGCCGTGCTGGCCGAGCAGAAGAAGAACGGCCCGCCGCGCAAGCTGGTCGGCTTCGAGGTCACCGGCCGCGGGATCGCGCGCCACGGCTATCCGGTGCTCGTGCACGACGAGCGTGTCGGCGAAGTCACCTCCGGCACCTACGCGCCGTTCCTGCAGAAGAACATCGGGCTCTGCTACGTCCCGGCCACGCGCGCCGCCGTCGGCACCGAGCTGGCCATCGACATCCGTGAGCGGAAGGTCCCGGCCCGCGTGGTGCCGACGCCTTTCTACAAGCGGCCGGACAAGGCGGCGTCCACCCACGCGACCACCGTCACCACCACCTGAGGAGCATCATGGACCCAGCGAACCTCAAATACACGAAGGACCACGAGTGGGTCCGTGTGGAGGGCGACCACGGGATCGTCGGCATCACGGACTAC
>QHVP01000494.1 GCA_003222295.1 Acidobacteriota bacterium
GCTGCCGGACGAGCTCGTCCCCACCGGCGTCTCCTTCGTGCCGGTCTCGCGCTGACGACGACGCTCGCCGGCCCGCGCGCCGCGCACGCCTCCGGTCCGTGACGCCCCTCGTCTTCGCGCTGGTCGCGGCCGCCGCTGCCGCCACCGCGTCCGCTCCCGCGATCGTGGGGCCGACGTTAGACGTCGGAGGCGCGGTCGCCCTCACCGAGGAAGGCCAGCTCGAGGTGCGCGTCGACCTCACGAATCGTGGCGACGCGGCCAGCGGGGCGGTCTCCGTCGTCGGAGAGCTGGCCGGCCACTATGACGAGGTGCGCGTCCCGGCCGCGGCGGCGGCGGCGGGCGTCACCCCGGCCGCGCGGAGCCAGCGCGCCTTCCTCCTGTTGAGCCTCGGGGCGACGGCGGCCGCGCCCGTGCGCATCCGCGCACCCGAAGTCACGCTGCGCGATCGCGTCCTGCTGCCGGTCGCTCTCGAGAGCGCGGACGGCCGCGCCCACCTTATCCGCCTGCGCGTGCTGTCGCCCCGCGGCCTGAATCCGGAACACCTCCAGGACGAGGTCACGGTGCCCGCCGCGGGCACGGCCACCGTGTCCGTGCCGCTGCTGCGCGGGGGCGTGCCCCGGCCGTCGCGGCAAGGACTCCTGCTGGTGGCGGAGACCCTGGACGGCGACGTGGCGCAGGCGAGCACGTCCACCAGCCTGGTGGCGGTGGAGGCGGCCGCCGACCCGAGGCCAAAGTGGCGCGATCCGTTCGTCGTCGCCGCCGGCCTCCTGCTCGCCGCCGCCGCCGTGCTGGAGTGGCGCCATGTGCGCCGGCTCCGGCAGGCGACGGCGGATCCGGCCGCGTGATCCGGACCTTTGACCACGGCGAAGTCACGTTCTTCCGCATGGCGCGCCGGCTGGCGGGCTGGCCGGTGTACTGGACGGGCGCGTACCTCGTCGACGGCCTCCTCGTGGACTGCGGGCCCCCGGCGACGGCGCAGGCATTCGTGCGCGCGCTGGCCGCGCGTCCGGTCGAGGCCCTGGTGGTGACACACCATCACGAGGACCACATGGGGGCGGCGGCGGCGCTGCGCGCCGCGCGCGGGATCGAGGTCCAGGCGCATGCGGCGGCGCTGCCGCTGCTCGCGCACGGATTCGTGCAGGAAGGCTATCGCCGGCTGGCCTGGGGGCGGCCGCCGCAGGTGGAGGCCCGCGCGCTGGGAGCGGCCGTCGTGACCCGGGCCCTGCGCTTCGAGGTCGTGCCCACGCCCGGGCACAGTCCCGACCACGTCTGCCTCTTCGAGCGCGAGCGCGGCTGGCTCTTCACCGGCGACCTCTTCCTGGCCGAGCGCCTGCGCTACCTGCGCGCGGACGAGGACCTGGCCGCCCTGATCGCGTCGCTCGATCGCGTCTGCGCCTTGCCCGCGACGCGCGTCTTCTGCGCGCACCGCGGGGAAGTACGCGACGGGCGGGCCGCGCTCGAGCGCAAGCGCGACCGGCTGGTCGCGCTGGTGGCGCGCGTCCACGAGCTGCGGGCGGAGGGACTCTCCGAGCGGGAGATCGCGCGCCGCGCAGTGGGACGGGAGGGGTTCCTGACCTGGTACAGCGGCGGACGTTTCGCCGCGCGAACTTCGTGCGCGCGGCGGAGAAGGTCAGAGCGCCGTCGGGACTTTCCTCGACCTCGCGTACAGGCCGTGGATGAGGCCCAGGCCGAGGACGAGGGCGACGACCAGGGTGCCGATGTTCATGTCCCACAGGTTCACGTGGGAGCCGGCGATCATTCCCCAGAGCATCGGTCCGGACAGGTAGGTGTTGATCTTCGAGGCCAGGGCCGCCTGCGGCGCCGCTTCCGGAGGAGCGGCAGGGCCGCCCAGCATCGCGCCCAGGATCTTCTTCTGGCGCGGCCAGATCACGAACCACACGTTGAACCACATGATGGTGCCGAGCAGGGCGCCG
Source organism: Acidobacteriota bacterium (assembly GCA_003222295.1). Classification (GTDB taxonomy): domain Bacteria; phylum Acidobacteriota; class Vicinamibacteria; order Fen-336; family Fen-336; genus AA29. The sequence goes on from QHVP01000494.1 coordinate 1,935, forward strand.
AAAAGGATCCACATCGCGCGGTGGCTCAGGTGCCCTTCGGCGTCCCTGATCGCTCCGCCCTGGATGTAGATCAGATAGAAGAGCGCGAGGCCGAACAGGAACGTCCACATCGCGCCCCAGCGGAAGAAGTAGAGCGCGCGCAGGACGAGCGGGGGGTTCACCTGCGGCTTGAGCTCCTTGGGCAACCCGCCCTGGAAAGGCGTATTGACGAAGTTGAAGAAGTAGAGGTGTCCGATCCAGGTGATGCCGGCGATGATGTGGAACCAGCGGAAGATGGCCTGGAGGGTCGAGGAGAGATCCGGGAACATTCTGCAGGCTCCTTTGCTCGTGGAGTCCGGGGACACACGAACGACACGGTTTCGTGAGAGAAAGGGATCATAAGTGACGCGGGGGAGGGTCTGTCAAGATCGTCGCGCGCCATGACGACGCGGCGGGGATTACCTCTTGACACGTCTTCCGACCGCGACCTATGGTGTACCTAGGATGGAGAAGCCCAAGGACTACTACGGCATTCTCGGCGTGAGCCGGGACGCCTCGACGGAGGCGATCAAGCGCGCCTACCGCCGCCTCGCCAAGCAGCTGCATCCTGATCTGAGCGCGGAGGCGGCGACGGGCGAGGCCTTCCGGGACGTACAGGCGGCCTACGAGACGCTCGCCGATGCCGAGCAGCGCCGGCGCTACGACGAGAGCCTCGGCCGCGTCGAGGACCGATTCTCGCCGCTGTCCTGGTCGTTCGTGCGCAGCCCGGCCGCGGGCGACCTCCGGCGCCCCGTTCGCCCGGGCAGCCTGAGCGGCGAGATCCTGCTGACCCCGAAGGAAGCGGCCGCGGGGGGCGTGCTGCCGCTCGACGTCCCGCTCCTCACCATCTGCCCCTCCTGCGAAGGCACGGGCGGATTCGTCTTCGACTGCTTGCGCTGTGACGGCGAGGGCAAGGTCGAGCGGCGGTTCCCGGTGCCCCTGCGCATCCCGCAGGGCGTACGCGAGGGAACGGTCTTCCAGGTCGCCGTGGACGAGCCCGGCGTGCTGTCGGTGCTGCTGACCGTGCACATACGGCCGCACTAGCCACAACGACAAACGACAATCGACCGGCCGGATTGGCAGATTGAGGTTGTGGCCAGGTCGGCGGCATCCGCCTTCATGGATGAAGCTGCCGTGCGCGCCGCCGCCGACGACAGTGCAGACCTCCAGCGGCGCTACTTCGCCGCCAACGCCGGCCACGTCCTCACGGTCGGGCGTCGCATCGCCGATGTGCTTCGTTCCGGCGGCAAGGTCCTCACGTTCGGCAACGGGGGCTCCGCCGCCGACGCCCAACACTTTGCGGCCGAGCTCGTCGGACGTTACCTCAAGGATCGTCCGGCCTGGTGCGCCATCGCCCTCACCACCGACACCTCGATCCTGACGTCCGTGGCCAACGACTTCGGCTACGACGCCGTCTTCCGGCGGCAAGTGGAGGCCCTGGGACGACGGGGCGACGTGGCCGTGGGCATCAGCACGTCCGGCCGCTCGCCGAACGTCGTGACCGCGCTGGCCAGGGCCCGCGAGATGGGCCTGATCACGATCGGCATGACCGGCCGCGGCGGGGGCGCCCTCGCCGGACAGGTCGACTACCTGATCGACGTGGCCTCTCCGGCGACGCCGCGCATCCAGGAGGTGCACGGCCTCGTGATCCACGTCCTGTGCGCGATCGTCGAGGAGGCGATCGCCGGCTGATGGCGCGCAGACGCCCGGTGGCGGCAGGGCGCGCGCGGCGCCGCTCGCTTCCCTCGCGGGCCCCGAAGGTCACGCCCGCGAAGGGAAGCGCGCCCGCGCCGCTGGACCTCGCGGGCGTGCGCACCTATCCGCTCGAGAGCCGCCGCAGCAAGGTCGGCCTCGCCGACTTCGCCCGCCCTCACGTCCCGGGCGCGCCGTTGTCGCGTTTCCTCGACGGGCTCCCCCGCATCCTGGGGGGGCAGAGCTTCCGCGCACTCGTGGACGACGTCCTGCGCGCGCGCACGCGCGGCCGGCCGATCGTGTGGGGACTGGGCGCGCACGTGATCAAGGTCGGCCTCTCCCCCGTCGTCATCGACCTGATGGAGCGCGGGCTGGTGACGGGCCTGGCCCTCAACGGCGCCGGGGTCGTGCACGACTTCGAGCTCGCGGTGGCCGGGCAGACCTCGGAGGACGTTTCCGCCGGCCTGGGATCGGGCGCGTTCGGGATGGCGCGCGAGACGGGCGAGGAGATCAACCGCGCGATCGTCGCCGGGGATGCGGACGGCCTCGGCCTGGGCGCGGCCGTCGGACGCTTCCTCGCGCAGCGTCGGCCGCGGCACGTCGCGGTCAGCCTCCTGGCCGCGGCGTGGCGCCTCGGCCTTCCCGCCACCGTCCACGTGGCCATCGGCACCGACATCGTCCACATGCACCCCGCCTGCGACGCGGCCGCCGTCGGACGCGCTTCCCACCTCGACTTCCGGATCCTGGCCGGGGAAGTGGCGCGGATGGGCGGGGGCGGCGTGTACCTGAACGTGGGATCCGCGGTGCTGCTGCCGGAGGTGTTCCTCAAGGCGGTCACGCTCGCCCGCAACCTCGGGCACGACCTCACCGATTTCGCGACCGCCAACCTCGATTTCCTGCAGTCCTACCGGCCGAACACGAACGTGGTGCAGCGTCCGACGGAAGGCGTGGGCCGCGGCTACAGCCTCACCGGCCAGCACGAGATCCTGGTCAGCCTCCT
>QHVP01000492.1:0-26611 GCA_003222295.1 Acidobacteriota bacterium
CCGCTTCCAGGTCCGCTTCGAGCGCTCCTGAACCACGCCGTTCGTTCCTGTCGAAGGAGGTATGCATGACCTCTTGCCCGCGTCCTGGATCTCACGGATTGCCCGCCATCGTCTTCGTCGCCGGCCTCGTCCTCGGGACTGCATCCGCCGAGGGCGCGGCCCCCTCGGCTCCGCCGTCCGCGCCCGACCTCCGCACCGCCCGCGTGGTGGACCTGAGCCATCCCTTCGACGAGCGCACGCTGTACTGGCCGACCGCACCCAGCGGGTTCAAGCTCGAGCGCCTTCACTACGGCCAGACCGATGGCGGCTTCTTCTATTCGGCCAATGCCTTCTGCGCACCCGAGCACGGAGGGACGCACCTCGACGCGCCCATCCACTTCGGCGAGGGACGCTGGCCCGTGGATCAGGTGCCGGTCGACCGTCTGGTCCGCCCCGCGATCGTGATCGACGTCGCGGCGGCAGCCGCCGCCGACGCCGACCATCGGCTCGGCGTGGACGAGCTCCGGACGTGGGAAGCGCGCCACGGCCGCATTCCCGAGGGCGCAATGGTCCTCCTCCGCACGGGCTGGAGCGCGCGCTGGCCCGACCGGAAGCGCTACCTCGGCGACGACACCCCGGGCGACGCGTCGCGCCTGCACTTTCCCTCGTACGGCGCGGACGCGGCGCGGATCCTGGTCGCGGACCGCAAGGTGACCGCGCTCGGCGTGGACACGGCCAGCATCGACCACGGCCCCTCGAAGGACTTCCCCGTGCATCAGATCGTGGCCGCCGCGAACGTGCTGGGCCTCGAGAACCTCACCGGCCTCGACGCCCTGCCCCCGACAGGGGCCTGGGTCATCGCGCTGCCCATGAAGATCGCGGGCGGCTCGGGCGGTCCCCTGCGCGCCATCGCGCTCGTGCCCTGACCCGGCTCATTCGCGGCCCGGCACCCAGCGCTCCCGGACCCGCGCGAATCCGGGACCGTCCATCTCGAGGCTGACGAGCCCGCCGGTGGGGATCGGGTTTTGGTGCAGCTGGCGCAGATCGCCGCCCGTCAGGGCGAGGATGCCCGCCTTGAGGGGGTCGCCATGGGAGACGGCGACCACCTGCTGGCCGGGATGGGTGGCCGCGATCGCGCGCAGGGCCGTGTCCATGCGCGCGGCCAGCGCCCGGAGGTCCTCCGCCACGCCGCAGACCTCGAGGGGGCGGAAGAGATAGCGCGCCCACTCGCGCGCGCGGCCCCGCCTCACCTCGCGCCACGGCATTCCTTCCCAGGGGATGCAGAGCAGGGCCTCGACGAGGTCGTCCCGCGGCTCGACCTCACCGCCGCAGGCGCCGGCGATCACGGTTGCCGTCTGCACCGCGCGCTCCAGCGGGCTCGTGTAGACGCGCGCGATGGGCCGCCCGCCCAGGTGCCGCGCCACCGCCTCCGCCTCCTGCCGGCCGCGGTCCGAGAGTCGCCAGCCGCGCTGCCGTCCGTAGACGATCTTTCGCGGGTTGTCGACCTGGCCGTGACGGACGAGGTGGAGGAGGGTCACACGGCCACGACCTGGCCCAGCGTCGTGAACAGGACCAGCCGCTCGCGCACGGGCATCCCGAGGGCCTGGGCCAGCCCGCGCCCGTAGAGCTGGAGCTGGGGGGCGTGGTGCGCGGCCTGGGCCAGGGCCTGCTCGGCGGCGATGCCGTCCGTCTTGTAGTCGACGAGGACCAGCGCGCCGTCCTCCTCGAACACGAGGTCGATCACACCCTCCAGCAGCTCCGCGCCTTCCGGGAACCAGAGCGGCAGCTCGCGCCAGACGCGGGTGGCGAGGCGGGCCCGCTCCATGACGGGCAGGGCGAGCGCACGCTCGGCCGCCGTGGCCGCGCGCGCGGCGGCGGACCCGTCGAGGCCGAACGAGGGCGCGAGCGCTTCCGCCATTCCGCGCACCCGCTCCGGCTCGGCCAGCGGCACCCATTCGAGGATCCGATGCACGAGCGAGCCGAAGTCGCGGCCGCCCGTGGCCGCCGCGACCGCCACCGCGGCCGGCGCCTGGCGCAGGGCCGCCCGCGTCACCGGCGCGGGAACGAACGGACGGTGCCCCGCGGCCTCGAGCAGCTCGCCGCGCCGGGCGTCCCATTGCTCGCCCGCCGCATCGCCGCCGCCGGCTTCCGAGAGCTCGCGGAGGTCGGCGCCGCGCTCGTCGTGCGAGATCGTCGGCGGGTCTCCGGCGTCGACGACGCGGACGTCGGCATCGGAGCGCGCGGGAAGCTGCGCGATGAGGTCCTTCCAGAACGCGCCGACGCGCGCGTCTTTCGGGGGCGAGGGGACGACGAGCAGGTCGCGCGCGCGCGTGCAGGCTACGTAGAGGAGCCTCCGTGCCTCCGCGCCCGCGCGCACCTTCTCCCGAGCGGATAGCACCCCCCAGCCCGGCGGCTGGCAGCCCTCGCGGAACCCGACCGCGATCGTGCCTTCCGCCCACTGCGCGACGAGGTCGACCGGAGTGCGGTAGTCGTCGGCGGTGTCGTAGAGCGCCACCACCGGTGACTCCAGGCCCTTGGCCTTGTGGATGGACAGGATGCGCACGGTGTCGGGATCGCCGGGACGGGTGGCGGGCAGGTCCGGCTCTTCGCGCGCGGTGCGGATCCGCTCCTGCAGGAGGCGGACGAACCCGCGCACGGTCAGGACGCCCAGGTCGGATGCCTTGCGCGCGAGCACGACGACCTTCTCGAGGTTGGCGACCTGGGCCTCGCCGCGCCGCGTCCCCGTCAGCGCGGCCAGGATGCGCGTCTCGTCGTAGAGGCGCTCGATGAGGGCGGGTACGGACAGCGACGTGCGCAGGCCGTGCAAGGTGCCGAGGAGGGCCAGGGCCGGGCGCCCCGCTCCTGGATCCACAGAGTGCCGCCGGAGAGCGCGTAGGCCACGATGTCTCGGTCGCTCACGCCGCAGAAGGACGAGCGCAGGGCGGCCACGAGGGAGACGCGGTCGGAAGGATCGTCCAGGGCGCGCAGGACGGCCAGGACCTCGTGCACCTCCTGGCGATCGAAGAAGGACTTCCCGCCCTCGATGGTGAAGCGCAGGCCGGCGGATTCGAGCGCCTCCTCCAGGGGGCGCATCTGCGTGAGCCGCCGGGCCAGTACCATGACGTCGCCCGCGCGGCTGGGCCGGTCCCCGCCGGTCTGGGGATCGCGCACCTCGTACCCGCCTGCCGCCACCCCGGCCAGGAAGGCGGCCAGCGCGCGCGCCTCCGCCCGCAGCAGGTCTTCGCCGTCGGCGAAGGGGGCCTCGAAGCGGAGCGCGATGACGGAGGGATCCTCGCGGAGACCCGGGGGCGGCGCGATCGCCTCGTAGGGGGGCTGGCCCGATTCGTCGGAGGCGGTGATGAGGGAGGCGAACGCGCGGTTCACGAAGCGCAGGATGGCCGCCCGCGAGCGGAAGTTCTGGGTCAGATGGAGCACGCTGTGCCCGGGGCGATCCGCCGCCGCCGTGGAGATGCGCCGGAAGAGGGCGACCTCCGCGCGACGGAAGCGGTAGATCGACTGCTTGGCGTCGCCCACCACGACCAGGGCGCCCGGGCGCCCTCCGGTGAGCAGCTCCGCCACCTCGACCTGGAGAGGGTCCGTGTCCTGGAACTCGTCGATGATCACGAACCGGAACCGCTCATTGAAGTAGCGGCGGACCGCCTCGCTCTGCTTGAGCGCGTCGCGCGCCTTGACCAGGAGATCCAGGAAATCGAGGACGCCGTGCTCCTTCTTGCGTTCCTCGTAGCGCGCGACGACCTCGAGGACGGACTTCACGAGCCGCGAGTGAAGGGCGGCGCTGCTGGCCGCCTTCCAGGCGGCGGCGGCCTGGCTGGTCCAGGCCGCGACGGCGCGGCCTGCCTCGAGCGCTTCCGGCGTGGACCAGTGCGCCTTGTGCCCGAAGCTGCGCCGGATGATGGGCAGGGTCCGGAGGTAGGTGGCCAGGGCCTCGCCTTCCAGGCGGGCCGCATCCTCGGCAAAGGAGACGAGCGCGCCGAGATTCGCGCCCAGCGCGTCCCCATCCCGCACCTGGGGCAGGAGCGCGCGGGCGCGTGCCGCCTGCGCCTCGAGGTCACGCCGCCAGGCCGTCGGATCGACGCGGCTCTCCGCCACCAGCGGCCGCAGATCGCGCTGATCGACGAGGGTGCGCGCGAGGCCGCGCAGGGAGGAGCGCTCGCCCCACCCGTCGGCCTCCAGGGGGATTCCGGAATCCACTGCCCCCATCAAGGTCGCGTCGCCGGCCACGAGCCGCTCCGTGAGCCACTCGTCCCAGGCCTCCGCGAACAGGATGTCCATCTCCGCGTCGTCCGCGACCCGGAAGCCGGGAGGCACGCCGCACTCCAGGGGCCGCTCGCCCAGGATGGCCGAGCAGAGCGCGTGGATGGTGGAGACCTGGGCGCGCTCGAGCACCTCCAGGGCGGCCTCCGCGCGGCGCCGCTCCTCCGGCGGCCGGGCGAGGTCCGCCCGCGCCCGCTCCAGCCGCTCCCGCAGCCGGAGCTTCATCGTGGTGGCGGCGTTCTCGGTGAACGTGACCGCCGCGATCTCGTCGAGCCGCGCCGCGCCCGTGCGCACGATCTGCTCGATGCGATCGACGAGGAGGGTCGTCTTGCCCGTGCCCGCCCCCGCCTCCAGCACGAAGCTCGTCCCGTGCTCGCGCCGCGCGCGCTCGCGCGCGTCCTGGTCGACGGGAACGAAGGTCACGTCACGTCCCTCAGCCTGAGCACGGCCTGGATGCGCGGGTCGCCGATCTTGATCTGTCGGCGGCGCCTCAGGAGGGGCGCGGGCCCGCAGACGACCTTGTAGGCGCACCACTCGCAGGCGGTGGGCTCCTGCACGAAGACGCCCTTCCCGATCGCGTCCACCAGGCCGCGCAGGAGCGCGCGGAAGGAATCGGACCGCACCAGGGCCGGGTCCAGGCCGACCTGGCGGCCGCCGTCCACGTAGTCGAGGAACGCCTCCACCATCGGCGTCTCCGGGAAGATGCGGGCGGCGGCGAGGATGTAGAACGGGATCTGGAGCTGCCGGCCGCCGCGGAAGAGGCCGCCGTCGGCGCGCGGCGCCCGCCCCGTCTTGTAGTCGCGCAGCACGAGCGTCCCGTCCGGACGGCGGTCGATGCGGTCGATCTTGCCCGACACGCGCAGCGTGCGTCCCTCGCCGAGGTCGATGGACAGGGGCTCCTGGAGATGCGGCTCGCCGGGGGCGGCCTCGCGGGAGACCCCGAAGGCCAGCTCGAAGTGCGCGGGCACCGCCTTGTGCCCGCTCTCCACCTCGCGCTGGAACCACTCGCGCATGGTGGCCTGGAAGCGCGCGCGCTCCTTCGCCCAGAGGGCGGTGAAGCGGGGGGGACTCTTCTTGACCAGCGCGTCCAGGCGCTCGTCCGCGATCTGCTCGAGGCGCCGGCGCCGCTCCGCGCTGTCGCGCAGCGGGAGCTCGCCGCGGTCGCGGCGCTCGCGCAGGAAGTCCTCCGCGACCTCGTGGAAGATGCTGCCGCGCTCGAGGGGGTCGAGGCGGCGGCGCTCCTCCGGCTCCTCCACGGGCTCCAGGCGCAGCACGCACTCGAGAAGGTACTGGAACCCGCAGCGGGCGAAGACGGCCAGGCGGCTGGCCGAGATGGGCCAGGGGGCGGTCACCGGATCGAGCTTGCGCGCGATTTCGGCGGCGAGCTCGGTGGGCACGCCGTCCCGCGGCGCGAACGCGATGAGGCCGTCGTAGGCCGTGAGCTGGCTCGACCAGCGGGCCATCGCGCCCAGGTGCGACTGCTTGAAGAAGGCGGACCCGGCGGAGATGGCCAGCGCGGCCTCGCGTCCGCCCGTGCGCACGCGCCGGCGGTCCCGTTCCGAGCGGTCGAGGGTCAGATCGAGCGGCGTCTCGTCGATCGCGTCTTCTCTGACCAACCTCTCGAGGTCCGCGGCCCCCAGGGACCTTCCCTCGCGCGCGGCGGCGGCGGCCACGAAGAAGAGCGAAGGCAAGCGCTCCCGCCCCGTCCGCGCGTCGGCGCGCGGATAGGAAAGGATCAGCCGCTCCGTGGCCTGGCCGATCGCGCGCTGGAAGGCGCGCCGCTCGGCCAGCAACCGGTCCTGGGCGGTCGGCAAGGCGATGGGCTGCGCCGCGGGCGGGGGAGCCTCCGGCGGTGGCGGCGGGGGATCGTCTTCGAAGAGGGAGAGCTGGCGGCGCGGTGGCGATCGCCGCGTGCGCGCGGCGGGGGGAAGCGTCCCTGGATCAGGCGTGACCGCCACCGCGCCCAGCGCCTGCCGCTCCGCGTCGAGGAGGAAGGGGTCCGGGCGCAGGATCCCGGGATACCCGCCTTCGACGAGGCCGGGAATGGCGAGCACGCGGAACGGGAGTCCGGCCAGCGCGTCCATGGCGCCGACGTGCACCGCCCCCGTGGCCAGCGCATCTAGGGGCAGACGCTCCCGAAGGCGAGACCGGCGAGGTCGGCGACGACCTCGTCGACCGCCTCACGGTCCCGCTCACGTCCCATCCATTGATCCATCACCACGCGCAGCCGCGCCGACCAGTCGGGCCACGACGCCTCTCCGCTCAGCGCGTCCAGGGCGCCCGAGAGCAGCTCGACGATCCGGAGCAGGGCCTCCGCATCCGCGGCGCGGCGCCGCCGCCGCTCCGCGCGCTCCGGATCCTTCTCGCGCTCCGCCTCCTCGCGCTCCGTCTCCGCCTGGCCGCGCAGCCCCACGATCCAGCGGTCGAGGCCGGACACGATCCCGATGTCGCGGCTCATGGCGTCCCATTGCGCGGGCCGCGGCGTCACGCCTTCGCCGAGCATCTCCGCGAACGGAACGGGGGCGAAGGTGAGCAGTTCCATCACGGCCGCGCGGCGGAGGCCGCGGCAGCGCATCAGGAGCAGCAGGGATCGCGCGGTGCGGCCCATCCGCAGGGGCAGCGAGGGATGAAGCCGGTAGGGGATGCCGAGGCGGCGGAGGAGGTCCGTGAACAGGGGCGCGTACTGCTGGGGCCGCGGCAGGATCACGGCCATGTCCTCGAAGGGCACGCCGCGCGCGGCTTCGCGCAGCAGCGCGCGGACGACGCCGCGGACCTCCGCCGCCTCGCCGGGCGCGGTGACGAGATCGACGGAGTCGTCGCGGTCGGCCGGGCCGCTCGGCGGCTCGAACAAGCGGGCCTTCACGCGCTGGAGCGCGGCGGCGGAAGGCGACGGCGCGATCGCCGCCAGCTCCGTCTCCTTCCATTCGACCTCGCGGATTCCATTGACATCGGCCCATCCCGCGAAGCCCGAGGCCGCGATCGCGGGCGGCCGGACGCGGCCGATCCGCCGCACGGGGAAGCGCGCGGCGAGCGCGGTCAGCAAACGGCGCTCGACGGCGTCGAGCTCGAGATCGTCGGCCACAAGGATCTCCGCGCCTTCGAGCCAGCGGGCCTCGGCGAGGTGCTCGCGGGCGGCGCGGAAGAGCGTCGCATGATCGACGAACTGTCCTTCGATGCGCTCGTGGAAGCCGCGGTAGAGATCGGTCAAGGCGTGCAGCCTTTCCCGGTCCTCCGTCGTCGCTCCCGCCGCGGCCAGATGGTCGAGGCGCGCGGGATCGACGTCGGCGCGGCGGAGCTCCGACAGCGTGCGGGCGAGCGCGATCGCCACCGGCTCAGGCGCCGCGTCCGCCGCCAGCTTCAGGCGATGAGGCCCTTCGAGCAGCCGCGCGGCCAGCAGGGCCGCGTGCCCGGCGTCCCAGGCCTGCAGGCCTCGTCCGAGCAGCGCGGGCTCGGCCACCGCCCGCGCGAGGTCACTCAGGCTCAAGGGATAGACGCCGGCCACCGCACGTCCGGTGGACGCGAGGCGGCGAGGGAGTTCCATGCCCGCCGCCCGGGAAGGCACGAGGAGGACGAGGGGACCCGGACGCACGCTGGGATCATATCCGGCGCCAGCGCGGGGTCAGGTCGGTTCAACGGACGGGCACGGAGACGGAGACGGAGATGGGCACGTGGTTTGCACTACCCCCGTGGAGTACGCCCGAAAGGAGGATCCGATGACGTCTACACAGGTCCTCGTTGCCGTTGCCGCCGTCGTCGCGCTCATCGTCGTGCTCGCCGTAGCCCTCGCCCTGAGAAAGCGGCACACCCGGACACTGGCCGACCGGTTCGGGCCGGAGTACGACCGTGCCCTGGAGACGGCGGGTGAGAGAGCGAAGGCGGAGGCGGAGCTGGACGCGCGCACGAAGCGCGTCGAGCACCTCCCGATCCGTCCCCTCACGACGACCGAGCACGAGCGCTTCGCCGGCTTGTGGCGGAGTGCGCAGGAGCGGTTCGTGGACAGCCCGCCTGCGGCGGTGGCGGAGGCGGACCAGCTCGTGACGGAAGTGATGCGCGTCCGCGGCTATCCCATGACCGACTTCGAGCAGCGGGCGGCGGACCTGTCCGTGGTCCATCCCCAGCTCGTGACGAACTATCGCGCCGCGCACGCGATCGCGGTCAACAGCGCCGGCCAGCAGGCAAGCACGGAAGACCTGCGCCAGGCCATGGTCCACTACCGCGCGCTCTTCGAGGAATTGCTGGGCGCCCCGGCCAGCGAGCCGGAACTCGTCGCGCACTGATATCCGTACCGGCCGCGCACGGCAGCGCGTTTGACCGCCGCCGGCGCGGCATATAGCCTCGCCGCGGATGGCGGCCTCGGAGCGCGTCCTGGACGACCGGGGGAGCCCGCCGCCCGTTGGCCTGGTCCGCGCGCTGGGCGCGTGGGACGGCGCGCTCATCACGATCGGCGCCGTCGTCGGCACCGGCATCTTCCTCACGACCAGCGACATGGCCCGGGTGCTCCCGCACCCGGGCCTGATCGTGCTCGTGTGGCTGGTGGGCGGCCTCCTGACGCTCGCGGGCGCCCTCACCTACGCGGAGCTCGGCGTCCTTTTTCCGCGTGCCGGCGGCATCTACGACTTCCTGAAGGAGGCCTACGGGCCCCTCTGGGGCTTCCTCTACGGTTGGGCCAGCTTCTTCGTCATCATGAGCGGCGGCATCGCGGCCCTCGCCGTCGGCTTCGGCGAATATCTCGGCAGCTTCTTCCCGCTCCTCTCCACCGGGCACGTCCTCCTGTCCGCTCCCATTGGCCCCTGGCGCTGGACGCTGAGCGGCGGCCAGGTCGCGGGCGCGGGCGCGATCCTGATCCTCACGATCGTGAACCAGTTCGGCGTGAAGGAAGGCGCGTGGGTCCAGAATGGCCTGACCCTGCTCAAGCTCGGAGGAATCGCGGTCTTCCTCGTGGCCGCGCTGACCTGGCCGTCACCGCTGCCGGTGGCCTCGGGGGCGGTGCCACCGCACGCCCTCACCGGATTCGGCGTGGCCATGATCGCGGCCCTGTGGACCTACGACGGCTGGTACGGGCTCACTTTTTCCGCGGGGGAGATGAAGGACCCCGGCCGGAACCTGCCCCTGGGGATCATCCTCGGCACGGCCGGCGTCGTCTCGCTCTACGTCCTCGTGAACGTGGTGTTCGTGCGCACACTGAGTGTCGCGGAGATGGCGAGCCACCCGCGCATCGCGGAAGCGGTGGCGGCCGCGCTCCTGGGACCGATGGGGGCGCGACTGCTCTCGGCGGTGGTGGTCGTCTCGGCGCTGGGTTGTGTCAGCGCGACCATCCTGTACAGCTCTCGGATCTACCAGCCGATGGCCGCGGACGGCGTCTTCTTCCGGTCGCTGGCGGTGATCCACCCGCGCTACCGGACGCCGGTGAGGAGCCTCTGGGCCCAGAGCCTCTGGGCGATCGTCCTGACCGTCTCCGGCACCTACGATCAGCTCTTCACCTATGTCGTCTTCGCCGCGCTCCTCTTTCACGTCGCGACCGGCGCCGCCGTGTTCGTCCTGCGGCACACGCGGCCCGACGCGCCGCGGCCCTACCGCGTGTGGGGCTATCCGGTGGTTCCCGTCCTCTTCATCCTCGCGTCGCTGCTGCTGGTCGGGAACACGCTGCTCGAGCGGCCGCGCGAGTCCGTGCTCGGTCTCGTCCTGGTGGCCCTCGGCGCGCCTGCCTATCTCTACTGGCGCCGCCGGTCCGCCTAGGACTTTTTCCTTCTTACACGCCCGCCCGTCGCCGCTTCGCGCGCGACCGCTAATCCTCGGGCCCCGCGGTGTTCCCGGCATGGCAAGGGCCTTGCTCTTGAGGCCTGCCACATGGAGAGTGTGCCCAGCCGTCTCGGCCTTTTCCGTACCCGTTTGTCCGAGCGATGGCGCGAGACCCGCCCCGCCGTCCGCGGCGTGGCCATCGGGATTCCCGTGCTCGCGATCGTCATGGCCGTGGCCTGGAGCCGCTGCTTCGTCATGGGCTGCCCCGACGTCCGTCGCCTGACCTCCTACCAGCCGGGCGGCGCCTCCATCCTCGTGGATCGCAACGGCAAGGTCTTCGCGGACCTCGCACCCATCGAAGGCGAGCTCATCCCCCTGGCCCGCTTGCCGCGGCACGTGCCCGACGCCTTCATCGCGATCGAGGACCGGCGCTTCCGCGAGCACGGCGCCATCGATCTGCGTCGCGTGCTGGGCGCGCTGTGGAACAACCTGCGCGCGGGCGGCGTCGCGGAAGGCTCGAGCACCCTGACCATGCAGCTCGCCCGCAACGTGTTCCCGGAGGACCTGCCTGGCCACGAGCGGACGATGGGACGCAAGATCCTCGAGGTGCGCGTCGCGCAGGAGATCGAGGACACCTTCACGAAGGACGAGATCCTGGAGATGTACCTCAACCGGATCTATTTCGGCAGCGGCGCGCGCGGCATCGAGGCCGCGGCCCGCCAGTACTTCGGCCGCGGCGCGAAGGACCTGACGCTGCCCCAGGCCGCGCTGCTCGCCGCCATGCCGAAGGCCCCGTCGCACTACGACCCGCGGCGCCATCCCAAGGAGGCGCGCGAGCGTCGGGACCTCGTGCTCACCCAGATGGCGGCGCAACGGCGCATCCCCGCCGCCGAGGCGGAGGCCGCGCGGAAAGCGCCTCTCGGCGTCGTCTCCAAGCCGCGCGCTGAGAGGCCGGACGCGCCGTTCGCCGCCTACTTCGTCGAGGAGGTGAGGCGCGAGCTGGAGGACCGCCTCGGCGATGATTTCTACGGCCACAAGCTGCGCGTCCACACCACCCTCGATCGCACGGCCCAGAAGGCGGCGGAGGAGGAGCTCGAGCGCCAGCTGCGCGCGATCGAGGGCGGCGCCCTCGGCCGCCTCTCGGCCCCGCGCTACGCGCCGGGGCTCGAGGTCGCGGACGATGGCGAGACGCCCTACCTGCAGGGGGCGGCGGTCGCGCTCGACGCCACCACCGGCGACGTCCTGGCCTGGGTGGGCGGCCGCGACTTCCTGCACTCGCGCTTCGACCGCGTGAAGTCCGCGCGGCGGCAGGCGGGCAGCGCCTTCAAGCCCTTCGTGTACGCCACGGCCGTGGCCTCGGGACGAATGCTGAACCAGAAGGTGCTCGACCAGCCGCTGCAGGTCAGCCTCGGCGGCCGGCGGTCCTGGAGCCCGAAGAACTTCGACGGCGCCTTCGATGGCGAGATCACGCTGCGCGATGCGCTGGTGCGATCGAAGAACGTCCCCACCGTCCGCCTGGCCCAGGACGTCGGCACCCACCGGATCGCCGAGCTCGCGGAGCAGGCCGGCATCGATCCGCCCATCCCCGAGGAGCCTTCGATGGCGCTGGGGACGGTAGCGGTGAGCCCGGTGGAGCTGACCGCGGCCTACACCGCCTTCGCCGGGCTCGGCGAGGGCGTGCGCCCGCGCTTCGTGGCGCGCGTCGAGGGCGAGGACGGTCACGTGCTGTGGCAGGCGGACGAGCCGAAGAGGAAGCACGTCCTCGACGCCGCGGTGGCCTATGTCATCACGGATGCGCTCGAGGACGTCCTTACACGCGGCACCGGCACCGCGGTGCGCGACGCCGGTTTCCGCGCGCCCGCCGCCGGCAAGACCGGCACCACCAACGACGGCGCGGACACGTGGTTCGTCGGCTACACGCCGGAGATCGTGGCCGCGGTCTGGATGGGCTTCGACCGGCCGCGGCCGATCATGGCGAAGGCCACGGGGGGGCGCCTGGCCGCGCCGGTGTGGGCGCGCCTCATGACGCGGATCTACGCGGGGCGCAAGCCTCCGGCGCCCTGGCCGATGCCCGGCGGCGTCGTCGAGGGAATGGTCGACCCCCAGACGGGGCTGTTGCTGGCTTCGGGGTGCGCGCCGCTGTCGGGCGTCGCCTACAAGGAGCTGTTCGTCCAGGGCGCGGTGCCCGTCACCGTCTGCCCGAGCCAGGGCCCGATCCTGACCGCCGAGATGGTGCCGCTGCCGCCGCTGCCGGACTACGAGGAAGGGATGGAGACGGGAGTGCCGCTCGAAGACCGGCCCCCGGCGAGCACGCCCGGCGGCGAGCTCGTGCGCCTGGGGGAGGGGACGGCGGGGAAGGAGCCGATGCGCTCCTACACGCCCTCGTCCCCGGCGCCCTCTCCGGGCCTGGTTACGCCTGGCGGCGAGGAGGCATCGCCCGTGCCGGCGCGCCGGCCGCCACCGGAAGCCGCGGTGCCCACGGCTCCCGTGGCGTCCGAGGCCCCGCCCGCGCGTGAGGAGCCCGCCCGAGCGGCCGCACCCAGCCCGACGCCCTCACCGAGCCCTCCCCTCTGATCACGCTCCTCCGCGCGGCGGCTCGCGCACGAACGCGAGCTACTTCGCGACCTGCCCCGAGACCCGCCGTCGCTCCTCGCGCAGCGACGCGCTCACGACGGCGTAGTCCGCTTCCAGGCTGGTGAGAAGCTCGCCCAGCGCGGAGGTGTCGCCGCCGCGCACGAGGGATTCGATCTGGACGCAGATGTCGGCCATCCCACGTGCGCCGATCTGCGCGGACGCGCCCTTGAGGCTGTGCGCGAGGGCGCGGATGGAATCCACGTCGCCGCGGCCGTGCGCCTGGCGCAGATCGTCGAGGCGGCGGGGAATCGTCTGCAGGAACACGTCGATCACCTCGGCCAGGGCCCGTGGGCCCGCATGCGCCTCCAGGACGCGCAGGGGATGGCTCAGCGCGAGCGTCGACGGAGTGGCGGCCGTCTCGACGGGCGGCGGCGTGGCCGCGGTGGGGATCCACTTGCGGAGGGTGCTGGCCAGCGCCTCCCGCGGCACCGGCTTGCTCAGGTAGTCGTCCATCCCGGCGGCCAGGCAGCGCTGGCGGTCCTCGGCGGTCACGCTCGCGGTCAGCGCGATGATGGGCGTGCGGTGGCTCTGGCCTTCGCGCTGGCGGATGAACGCGGTGGCCTTGAAGCCGTCCATCTGCGGCATCTGGCAATCCATGAGGATCGCTTCGTAGGTGTGGCGCGAGCAGGCCTCGACCGCCTCCAGACCGTTGCCCACCGCCTCCGCGCCGTACCCGAGGCTCTCGATCATGGCTACCGCGACCTTCTGGTTGACCGTGTTGTCCTCGACCACGAGGATGCGGCCTCCGCGCCGCCGGTCCGCGTCCTTGGCGCGGGCGGCGTCCGGCCGCGAGAAGCGAACGGTGAACCAGAAGGTGCTGCCCTGCCCGGGCTCGCTGCGCACGCCGATCTGGCCGCCCATGGCGGTGACGATGCGCCGGCACAATGCGAGTCCCAGCCCGGCTCCGCCGAAACGGCGCGTGGCGGACCCGTCCGCCTGCACGAAGGGCTGGAACAAACGTGCCTGCGTGGCGGTGTCGATCCCGATCCCCGAGTCGGCCACCTCGAAGCGAAGGACCGAGGCCGCCTCGTCCGTTCCGCGCACGAGGCCGGCCCGCGCCACCACCGTGCCCCCGGCGGTGAACTTGACCGCGTTGCCGAGGAGGCTGAGGAGCACCTGGCGCAGCCGCGCGCCGTCTCCCCGCAGGAGTGGCGGCACCCCGTCCGCCACCATCGACGTGACGTGGATGCCCTTGGCCGCCGCTTCCGCCGCGACGGAGGCGCACGCCTCCTCCACGATGCGACGCGGCTCCACCTCGCCGTCTTCCAGCTCGAGGCGGCCGGCTTCCGCGCGCGCGAAGTCGAGGATCGCGTCCACCACGCCCAGGAGCTCGCGGCCGGAGCGCCGGATGATCTCGGCGTACTCCTTCTGGGTGGCATCGAGCGAGGTGTCCAGGAGCAGGCGGGCCATGCCCAGCACGCCGCTCAGCGGCGTGCGCAGCTCGTGGCTGACGTTGGCCAGGAACTCCGACTTGACGCGCGAGGTCTCCTGCGCCGCCTGACGGGCGCGCACGAGCACGTCGATGTCCTGCGCCACCGCCACCACGCCCGCCACCTCGGCTCCCGGCCCGCGCCACGGATGCACGGCCCAGGTCACGTACACGGCGGACCCGTCGGGGCGCTCGATGAGCTGCTCCGTGGAGGAGACCAGGGGTCCCTTCCGGCTGCGCACGAGCGCCTCCGCGAAGGCGGCGGGCAGCGAGTCTCCATGCCGGCGGGCGGGCAGCGCGAGCGCGGGCAGCCGCCAGAGCTGGAGCCACTGCTCGCTGTGAGCCAGGAGCGTGCCTTCGCCGTCCAGGATGGCCATGGCCACGGGAGCGTGGACGACCACGTCGCGCAGCTGGCGCCGCTCGCGCTCGACCGCCTCCTCCGCGCGCTTGCGCCGCGTGATGTCGCGCGCGACGGCCTGGAAGCCCACGACCTTCGTCCCTTCGGTCAGGAGCTGCACGTTCTGGCCGATCCAGATCTCGTCGCCGCGGAGGGTGACGGCGATGAACTCGTCGTAGGTGGTGCTCACCCGGTCGCGGAACTGCGCCTTGAGGCGCTCCTCCACACGCGAGCGGTGATCCTCGCGGATCAACTCGAGGAAATGCTTGCCCAGGATCTTGTCCGGCGCCCAGCCCGTCACCCGCGTCGCCACCGGATTCACGTAGGTGAAGAACCCCCACATGT
The DNA here is from genome assembly GCA_003222295.1 of Acidobacteriota bacterium. Lineage (GTDB taxonomy): Bacteria > Acidobacteriota > Vicinamibacteria > Fen-336 > Fen-336 > AA29. The sequence continues at coordinate 14,799 of QHVP01000492.1, forward strand.
CGGTGCGATAGATGATGTCCTGCGCGTTCTCGACGAGCTGCCGGTAGCGGCCCTCGCTGTCGCGCAGCCGCTCGGTGGCGGCGTGCAGCGCCGTCACGTCGGAAAGGGTGACGATGACGCGGTCGACGCGGCCATCGGGGCCGATCTCGGGATCGGCGTTGACGAGCAGCCAGACCTGTCCGCCTCCGCCGGGACGATGCCAGCGCATCACGGCGTCGCGGACGGGGCGACGGGTGGCGATGACCTGCGGCCCGGGGTGCTCGGAGCCGAGCAGGGGCGTTCCGTCCTCACGGAAGGCGACATTGTCCGCGTCGAGTGACGTGCGGCCGAGGATCTGGCTCTCGTCGACGCCCAGCAGCTCACGCGCGCGGCGGTTACAGTAGAGGACCTCGGCGGAAGGCCCCTGAACCACGACGCCGACCTGCAGCGTGTCGAAGAGGCGGCGCGCGCCGGGGTCGAGCTCGACAGACGGAAGCGGATCAGGCGGTTGCGACGGGATGTCCGCCTCGGTCTCCGTAGGGTCGCTCTGCGAGTCCCCCAGCGCCATTTGTCCCTCGTTCACACGGGCCATCGCCTGCGTGCAGGGGCCGGCATGCGGCGCAGGCGCGCCCAATGCAAAAAACATTACCTCGCATTACATGTTTCGGTCAAGAAGTGTTTAGGCCGGCCGTCCCGACACGCATGTTAGGATCCTGGAAACGAGGTCGCAGGAGGTCCCCATGCATTCCCTCTTTCTTCTAGGCCTGCTATTCGTTGCCCGTCCCCAGGTCCCCTCCCCGCCGGCCGCCCCGAAGGCGGCGGCCGTGGGGGACGAGCTGACGGCCGAAGTCCAGCGCGGCGTCACCGCCTACAACGCGCGCGACCTTTCCTACTACGAATCCGTTCTGGACCCGAAGTCCGTTTACATCGCCGAGGACGGCGCGGTCATCTCGGGCCGGGAGCGCGTGCTCCGCACCTTCGGCCGCATCTTTACCGCGGACCCGCCGCGCCGCATCGAGATCTCGGACCTGAGCGTGGATCGCCGCGGAGACACGGGCTGGGTGACCTTCCGGTGGACGCTCACCGCCGGCCCCGACGTACGGTTGGGCGTGGCGTCGGTCCTCTACCTTCGAAGCGACGGGGGATGGCGGCCGATGCTCATCCAGAACACGCTGCGCGGGCATGCCATGCGCCCCGCCGCCGCCGGCTCGCCGTCGCCGATCCCGCCGTCGCCAGGCCCTTCGCCGCGCTGAGGTTCCCTCGCCGCGTGAACGTTAGAATCGCGTGGCATGAGTACGGCGACACGCGAGGCGACGGAGAGATCCGAAGCCGTCCTGGGCGAGATCGTCCTGTACCATGCGAAGGACGGGGACGACGCGGCCGAGCTGGTGGCATTTCCGCTCTGCGCGGACATGACCACGTTCGCCGCCATCGTCACTCGCAGCCACGCCCGCGGGATGGTCGACCTGATGATCCTGGATCCCTCGCGCGGGCCCATGCCCCGGTGGAAGGTCCCGTACTCGACGGAGCCCCGTCCGGGAACCTGGACCGCGCGCGAGGGGGATGCCAGCGGGGACGTCGCCTCGGTGAGGCCGTCGCACTCCTAGTCGGCCCGAGACTGCGGCGGGATCCTGGCGCGGCGAGGGATTCTCCGGAATCGGGCCATCACCGCGATCGCCTATGAAGAACATCGGACGGCGGAGAATCTCGAGCTCTCGTCTGCATAAGATCGCCGGTGCAGATGGCAAGCGTCTCGGGTTGATCTGCGCAATGACGTCGTCCGAGAACAGGTCGGACGGCCAAAATACGGCGCCCGATGGGAGCCGCAGAAGCTGCCGGGTCGCTCGTCGATGAACCGGAGAGCGGCTACGCCGGTACGACGTCCCCATTTCCGCCGCCGCGGCGCCTGGCCTGAATGGAAACTGAATACGAAAGGATGGCGTCAGGCCTTGAAGCGGTCCTCGTCGATGCCGTACTTGTGGACCTTGTAGCCCACGATCCGCTCCGTCGAGTCGAGGAGGCGCGCCGCGCGCGCGCGATTGCCGCGGGCCGTCTTGAGCGCGTCGAGGATCATGTCCTTCTCGTAGGCGGCCACCGCCGCGGACAGGCCGAGCCGTGACATGGTCCCGGAGACCTCGGCCGTCTGCAGCGTCGGCGGCAGGTGATGGCCGTGGATCACGCCTCCCTCGCAGACGAGCACGGCGCGCTCGATGCAGTTCTCCAGCTCGCGCACGTTGCCGGGCCAGTGGTAGCTCATCAGCATGTCGATGGCGGTGGTGGCGATGCGGCGGACATCCTTGGCCTCGCGGGCCGCGTACTTCTCGACGAAGTGGTCGGCCAGGAGAGGGATGTCGGGCTTGCGTTCGCGCAAGGGCGGCAGGTAGACGCTGAACACGTTGAGCCGGTAATAAAGATCCTCGCGGAACGCCGCCTGCTGCACCGCCGCCTCGAGGTCCTTGTTCGTGGCGGCGATGAGGCGGACGTTCACCTTGATGGGCTTCACGCCCCCCAGCCGCTCGAACTCCTTCTCCTGCAGGGCGCGCAGGAGCTTCACCTGCGTAGAGGGCGTGAGCTCGCCGACCTCGTCCAGGAAGAGGGTGCCCCCGTCGGCCAGCTCGAAGCGGCCCTTCTTCTGCGCCCGCGCGTCCGTGAAGGCGCCCGGCTCGTAGCCGAAGAGCTCCGACTCCACCAGCGCCTCCGGCAGCGCGCCGCAGCTCACCTTGATGAGCGGCCGGTCCGCCCGCGGCGAGCCGTAGTGGATCGCGTGGGCAACCAGCTCCTTGCCCGTGCCCGACTCGCCGCGCACGAGCACGGTCGTGCTGGAGGGAGCCACCTGGGCGACCTGGTCGTAGAGCTGCTGCATGGGGCGCGAGTTGCCGATCAGGCTGCGGATCTGGTAGCGCTCCTTCAGCTCGTGCCGCAGCTTCGTGTTCTCCTCGACCAGGCGTGAGCGCTCCGCCTCCACCAGGCGATGCACGCGCACGGCCTGCCCGAGCATCGCGCCCACGATGGAGAGACGCGCCGTCTCCTGGTCGTAGCGCCGGTCCTTGCGATGGGGAAGAGCGACTCCCAACGTTCCCACCGTGCGCCCGCTGACCGTCACCGGCACGCAGACGTAGGTGAGCTCGGCCTTGCCCTGGGCACCCAGGACCCCGGTGCGATTGAGGAACAGCGGCTCGCGGCTGACCTCCGGAACTACGATGGGGCGCCCGCTCTCGACCACCCGGCCCGTGATGCCTTCGCCCGGCTTGTAGTGCGCCCGCCGCGCTTTCTGCCATCCCGCACCGACGGCCGCCTCGACGGTCAGGTCGTCACCGTCCGCCTCGCGCAGCGCGATGGTCACGCTCACCGCGCCCAGGCTTTGCTCGATGTGCTCGAGCACGCGGCCCAGGGCCGATCGGATGTCCAGAGCGGAGGCGAGGGTCTGGCTGATTTCGAGGAGGTCCGCCAGGACCTTGGGCTCCGCCGCAGGCATCTGGCGGAATCCTACAGAATTGTCAGGACGATCTCAAAAAGGACCCAAGGTGCTCGATCGGTCGAACGGAAGGAGACGGGAACGGAGTGACGCCGGAACTTCTAGGCCGCGGACGGAGGCGTTGCCCTCCGGCAGGGGGGTTTCGCGCGCCAGAGAGCAGCACCGCCGCCACCGCGGCCCGGCGCATCAGAAGGGGAGGACGACCGACGCATGCACGCGCGCGCGGCGCTGGCCGGGAAGCGGGCGCAGGGCGTACGCGCCGTCGACGCGGATGCGCGCCTCGCCGCCCGGCCATTCCAGGCCTAACCCGGCGTCGTCGCGATAGCCCGCGCCTGGGAGCCCGCGGGTCCAGGCCGCGCCGCCGTCGTAGAACGCGATCAGGTCCGGCCATCGCGCCGCGGGGTGGAGGCGGCCCTCGACCGTGCCCAGCACCGCGTCGTTGCCGCTCACGGTCTTCAGGCCATAGCCGCGCAGCGTACCCATGCCGCCGAGGGCGAACCGGCGCTGCGGAGGCAGGTCCGAGCCGAGGCCCAGCAGCAGGCGGCCATCGACCGCGAAGAGGGTCGTGAGGTCACGGCGTCCATGGAGATGGCCGATGAAGCGGCGGTAGGACGCGCCGCCGGCATCCGTGCGCCCGCCGATCTCGAACGAGGCATCGACGCGCGCCGACTGATCGCGGCGGAGCCGATCGCCGTAGGGCTCGCGCATCAGGAACGAGTCGCGCTCCGCGACGGGCGTCGCGTAGAGCGGCGCGCCCGCCGCCCAGCGCGCGGTGAAGAGCACGGCATTGCGGGGGCCCTCGTCGACCTCCGGATTGAGGCGCGCCGTCCTCTTGAAGAAGAAGACGGAGTCGCGGGCGAGGACGGGCAGGCTCTCGAACCGATCGCGCCGATAGGAGAGGCCGAGGTGGAGGCGCGGGGACGGCCGCAGGAAGGCGTAGGCTTCGTGGCCGCGCCGCCGGAAGTAGTCCTCGGTGATCGAGAAGACGCGCACCACGCCCGGCGTCAGCTCCACGGGGTACTTGCGGAAGGCGTCGTCGGTGTCCGTCAGGTCGTGGAACTCGTAGCCGAGGACGAGCCTTTGTCCCGCGAACGGGCGCTGGGCACCCAGCGCGAAGCGCGGGTCGTGCGACTTGAAGCCATAGGCGCCGCGGGCGTACACGCGGGTGTGCGCGAGTGCGGCCTGATCGAACACAATCAGCTCCACCCCCGCTCCGGGAGCCAAGCCCTCGACCCGGTTGTAGAGGGGCGAAAGATCGGGCCCCTGGATCCGCACGCGCAGCTTCGCCGGCACGGGCGCGACGGCCACCTTCAGCCGCACTCCCTCAGGCAGCGGCTCGACCGTGTAGGTCGGCTCTTCGGCCAGCCGGAACGCGCCGCCCGATCCGGACTGCAGGCGCCGCAGCCCCGCGCGCAGATCCTTCTCCGTGAGCACCTCGCCGCTCTTGAGCGCGAGCAGGGTCCGCGCCTGGGCCTCGGCCCCGCCCTCGACGCCGGTGACGTCGAGCTCGCGCAGGCGGCCCTCGTCCGCGCGCAGGGTCAGCACGCCCCGCTCGGCGTCCCAGGCCGCGCTGACCCGCGCCCCCAGGTACCCATGCGCCTGGTACCGCTGCTCGAGGTCGGCGGCGTACGTGGCCGCCTCGCGCCGCCGGCGGCCGCCGGGCCGCAGCACGATCGCGCGGTACACCGCCGCGGGCGAAAAGGCCGCGATCCCCTCGAGCACGATGTCACGCACCACGGGCGCCTCCGGGATCGCGACCGCGGGCGCGGGCGTGGCGAGAGCGCCCTTTGGCGCCGCGTCGGGGACGGCGACCGGCAGACGTCGCGCGGCGCAGCCGCCCGCCGTCGTGGAGAGGATCAGGACGAGGGCGGTGGCATCGCCGCGAGGCCGCACGTTCCCATTGTAGCGGCCCGGCCCCGGCCGTCCGGACTAGACGTCCGAGATCAGGCGGCGCAGGAGCGGCAGCGACGGTCCGCCGGGCTCGGCCAGGAAACGCAGGCCCAGGTCGTAGAGGACGCGCCCTTGCGCCCCGTGCGGCTCCACGCGTACGACTTCTCCGCGGACACCGACGGCGATCCCGCCGCGCGGCCGCAGGGTGAGATCGAGTGGACTGCCCACCGGAACCGCCCGCGCGAACGACACGAGCAGACCGCCCTCGGAAAGGTTCTTGGCGCGGGCCGCAGCCGCGTGGCCCTCCCCCCGCACGGTCACGCGATGGGTGACGGGCACACGCGGATGCTGGCGGCGCTCGCCCCCGATCACGGTCACGCGGTTCTTGCCCTCCGCCTTCGCGCGATAGAGCCCCTCGTCCGCGCGCTTGATGAGCTGCTCGAGGTCGGCGGCGTCGTCGGGGAAGGTGGCCACGCCGCCCGACATCGTGACCGCGGGCCCGCCCTTGCGGCGCCGGAAGTGCTCGTCGACGCGCTTGCGGATGCGGTCGGCGACCACGAAGGCGCCCATGCGCGGCGTGTCGGGCAGGATGAGGGCGAACTCCTCGCCCCCGTAGCGGGCCGCGATGTCCACCTCGCGCAGGCTCTGCGTCATCAGGGAGGCCGCCTTCATGAGCACCCCGTCGCCGGCGAGGTGCCCGTGCGTGTCGTTCAGGTGCTTGAAGTCGTCGAGGTCGAGCATGGCCAGCGAGAGCTTGAGGCCGTGGCGCTTGCTGCGCTGCGTCTCGCGCCGCAGCGCGCTCAGGAAGTAGGCGTGGTTGAAGAGGCCGGTGAGGCCGTCCGTCACGGCCGAGCGCGCCGTGCTCTCGTAGATCGCGATCTCGATGACCTTCGGGTTCTTGAGCTCGTGGCACACGTTGACGAAGTAGTCGAGGAGGGCCACGCGCAGCCCGACGTCGCGGTGGGTCTCTTTGCGCAGGCTCTCGCGGTGGCGACGGATGCGGCGCCAGTGGCGCTCGGCCTCCGTCTCCGAGAAGCTCAGGTGGGTGAGGATGTAGAGGATGGCGGAGTAGACGGACTCGCCTTCCTTGCGCCGGCTCTCGAAGCGTGCGAGGAGCTTCTCTTCGTCCGGAGGGTTCGCCTCCAGGAGCTGAAGCAGGGCCTGACGGATACCGTCGTCGTCTGCACTCGTCATCACACGACCCGTTTCTCGGGCAGGAGAGGAGGGAGAGGGTATGATAGCCCCCGGCCGCCGTCCAGCCCAGGCCCCCTGTCCAGACCTCCTATCATGACCCATCTCGCTCTCCTCGCCCTCCTGGCCGCCGCCCCCGCCGTGGCCGCTCCGGACGTGTACTTCGAGCAGACCACGGTCGTGTTCGAGGACGGCCGGCCGGCGGGCCCGGGAGTGGTCTCACGCGTGTGGTACGCCGGACGCCGCATGAGGATGGAGCCGGGCAGCCAATCGCTGGATGGTGGCCGCTTGCGAGACACGGTCGACGGGCCGGCCCTCATCCTGCGCATCGACCAGGGCAAGGCCTACCGCGTCGACCCGCCGGGGAGGCGCGCGATCGTCCTGGACCTCGAGCGCCTCCGCGCGCGCGCGCAGATGGACCTGTCGCTGGCCGGCGACCTCATGGGGGCGGGCGAGGACGCGCGCGTGCGCACGTCCTCGCTCCGCGACGGCAAGACCATCGCCGGTCATCCCTGCCGCGGCTTCCGCATCAGCGGTCCGTCCGCCGTCCTCGATCTCTACGTGGCTTCGGACCTGCCCATCGGCGTCTCCGCTTTCGCGGACTTCCTGCAATGGTCGGGGGCGACGCAATCGCTGGCCGGCTTCGTCGAGGAGCTCCGCAAGCTGCCGGGGTTCCCTCTCGAGACGCGCTCGCGGGTCACCGTGCTCGGCGACGTGCAGGAGACGCTCTCGACCGTCACCCGGCTGAGGGTCGGCCCCGCGGAGCGCCGGCTTTTCGAGCCCCCGCCCGGCTATCGCCTGGAGCCGGAGACCCAAGAGGCTCCGTAAGGAACCATCATGCGCATCCTGCTTTCGATCGTGTCCAACGCGGTCGCGCTCTACGCGACCGCGCTCGTCGTGCCCGGCATCTCGTTCCACGGCAACTGGGTCATGCTGCTGGTGGCGGGAGGGATCTTCGGGCTCTTCAACCTGATCGTCCGTCCGGTCGCGATGCTCCTGTCCCTGCCCCTCCTGATCGTGACCCTGGGCCTCTTCTACTTCGTGCTGAACGGCATCCTGCTCTGGGTCGCCTCATTCTTCCTGCCCGGGTACAACGTGGCCGGCATCGTGGCCGGGATCCTGGGCAGCCTGGTCTTCACGATCGTGAACTGGGCGCTGCACGCGCTCTTCGCGCCCCGGGACTAGGACGCGTCCGTTGTTGTTGTTTGTTGTTGTTGTTCCTGTTGGCAGACCGACCTGGCCACAACCGAGTCTATCGATTCGTCGTTACTAATTCCCCCGCTGCAGCCGCGCCAGCGCCGCCACCGCGCGCGCGATCTCGTCCGGGGCCGACGGCTTCGCGAGATGCTTCTGGAAGCCGGCGTCCAGCGCGCGTCGCCCCTCGTCCGGCCGCGTCTCCGTCGTGAGCGCGGCCGCGGGAATGGTGCCGCCGTGCTCCGGGTCGAGGGCGCGTAGCCGGCGGATGAGCTGATAGCCGTCCTCGCCCGGCATCTCGAGATCGCTGACGATCACCGCCGGCGGGTCGCGGTCGACGTCCTCGAGGGCCTCCACCACGTTCGCGACCGCGCGCACCTGCGCTCCGACCTGGCGCAGGGCCGCCGCCACCAGCTCGCGCGCCTCGCCGTCGTCGTCCACCACCAGCACCTTCAGGCCCCGGAGATCGACGGCGGGCGCCGCCTCCAGGCGAGCCTCCGCGAACATCAGGGGCAGGCGGACCGTGAAGGTGGCCCCCTTGCCCTCGCCTCGGCTGTGCGCGGAGGCCGTGCCTCCGTGCAGCTCGACCAGGTGGCGCACGAGCGCGAGCCCGAGACCGAGCCCACCATGGGTGCGCGTGCTCGACGAGTCGCTCTGCCGGAAACGCTCGAACACATGGGGCAGGAATTCGGGACGGATCCCGGCGCCGGTGTCCTCCACCACGACGTCCACGTGGCCGGCCGCGCGGCGCAGGTCCACGCGGATCCGCCCACCGCTGGGCGTGAACTTGATGGCGTTCGACACCAGGTTCCATACGATCTGCTGCAGCCGATCGGGGTCGCCGGAGACCCGCGCCGGCCCGGAGAGCGTGGCCTCGAGCCGGATCTCCTTGGCCGCGGCGGCCGGGCGCAGCGTGTCGAGCGCCTCTTCGACTACCGTGGCCAGCTCGACGGGCCGGACCTCGAGCCGCAGCTTGCCCATCACGATGCGCGAGACGTCGAGCACGTCCCCCACGATCTGCGACTGGGCCTTCGCGTTGCGGTCGATGACGTCGATGGCGCGCGCCCGCTGCCCTTCGTCGAGCTGGCCCGTCTTCAGGAGGTGGGCCCAGCCCACGATCGCGTTGAGCGGCGTGCGCAGCTCGTGCGAGAGCGTGGCCAGGAACTCGTCCTTGGCCCGGTTGGCCGACTCCGCGTCGCGCCGCGCCGCCCGCTCGCTCTCCAGCAGGAGCTGCCGTTCCTCCTCGATGCGGAGGCGTTCCATGAACTGGCCGAGCTGGCTGCCCACGCCGAGGAAGCCGCCGAGCATCTCCGGATCGGCCTCGCGCTCCTGGGCGCTGAAGAACTCGAGGACGCCGAGGCACTCGCGCCCGAACGTCACCGGGACGGCGAACGCGCTACGCAAGCCCGATTCGCGCGCGGCCGCCTTTCGCGGGAAATTGTTGTCTTGCTGGAGGTCGGTGATCCAGGCCCCTTCGAGCGAAGTCCAGACCCGTCCGGGCAGTCCAACGCCGGGCGAGAGCGGCGTCCGGCGCGAGACGGCCTCGAACTCGCCCGCCGGTCGGCCCGGCTCCGCCCAGAACTCCACGCAACGCAGGACGTTGGCCTCGCCGTCCACGCGCCAGAGCGCGCCGAAGCACCAGTCCAGGCCCCGGCACGTCGTCTCCAGGAGCTGGCGGAAGCTGTCCTCGAGCGTGGTGGCCCGGGCCAGCACATCCGTCACCGCGAACTGCGTCTCCTTCCGCGCCGCGCTGGCCTTCCGCGCCGCCTCACTGCGCCGCGCTGCCGTGACGTCGGTGAGCATGGCGAAGGCGCCCGCGAATGCACCGTCCTCGATGAGCGGGGTGGCGGCGGCACGGAGCCAGACGAGGCGGCCGTCTTTGTGGCGGAAACGCAGCTCGGCGGGGTCCTGCTTCCCCCCCGTCGGCCGGGACCAGGCCTCGCGGGCCGCCGCGGCGTCCTCCTCCGGCACGAAGTCGTAGGCGCTGCGTCCGAGCAGCTCCTCGGTCCGGTAGCCGAGCATGTCCGCCAGGTGCTGGTTCACGTAGACGGTCTCTCCCGCGGCATCGATGTGCCAGATGCCCTCCTGGGCCGTCTCCACGATGTGCCGGAACCGTGCCTGGCTCCGGACGAGCGCCGCGCGCTGCTGCTCCGACTGCTTCGCCGCTGCGCTTCCCGCGCGCCGCCGCTGCTCGTTGACGATGCTGATCGCGCATCCGGCCAGCGCGAAGAGGGCCATGCGCACGGCGTATCCGGCGGGGGTGACGGGGAGGGGGGCGCGCGGCTTGAGGGACAGGGTGTGCGCGACGATCAGCGAGACGAGGGTGGCGAGCAGCCCCGGACCCGCGCCGCCGATCCACGCGCTGGCCATCACCGCGACCAGGAAGACGGTCAGGGGGACGCTGTTGCCGAGGATGGGTTGCGACAACCAGAGGCCCAAGGCGGCCAGGGCGACGAAGGCCACCGCCGCCGGGTAGGCGATCCATGAGGTTGCGAGCTCGCGTTGCCTCCCGTCCGGCAGAGCAGACCTCCCCCCACCCCAGGATATGGCGGATTTCCCGTTCCAAGGGGAAGGTGGCGCGCTTTCAGACGCGGCTGGCGATGGCTTCCGCGATCTCGGTCGTACCGGCCGTCCCGCCGAGATCTCCCGTGAGCTTCTTCCCTTCGCGGAGGACGGAGTACACCGCGCTGCGCACGCGCTCGGCCGCCTCGTGCTCGCGGAGGTGGTCGAGCATCATGGTGCCGGAGAGGATGAGCGCCATCGGGTTCGCCTTGTTCTTGCCCGCGATGTCGGGCGCGCTGCCGTGGACGGCCTCGAAGATCGCCACCGTTTCCCCGATGTTGGCGCCGGGCGCCATGCCCAGCCCGCCGATGAACCCCGCACACAGGTCGGACACGATGTCGCCGTACAGGTTCTCGAGGAGCATCACGTCGAAGCGGGTCGGGTCGAGGACGAGCTGCATGCAGGTGTTGTCCACGATCATCTCGTCGTATGTGATCTCCGGATAGGCGGCGGCGACGGCCCGGCAGCAGTCCAGGAAGAGGCCGTCCGAGAGCTTCATGATGTTGGCCTTGTGCACGGCGGTGATCCGCTTGCGGGCGTGCTCCCGCGCGTAGGCGAAGGCGAACTTCGCGATGCGCGTGGAGGCCTTCTCCGTGATGATCTTGATCGATTCGACGACGCCCGGCACCACGACGTGCTCGAGGCCGCTGTAGAGGTCCTCCGTGTTCTCGCGCACGACGACGAGGTCCACGCCGTCGTAGCGGCTCTTCACCCCGGGGAGCGACTTCACCGGACGCAGGTTCGCATACAGGTCGAGGGTCTTGCGCAGGGCCACGTTCACCGAACGATGGCCGGTACCGATCGGCGTCGCCGTCGGTCCCTTCAGCGCGACCTTGTCGCGCTGGATCGACTCCAGGACCGCGGGCGGCAGCGGGTTGCCCTCGCGGCCGGCCGCTTCCGCGCCCGCCATGACCGTGTGCCAACGCAGCTCGATGCCCGTCGCCGAAAGCACGCGCACGGTGGCGGCGGCCACCTCCGGTCCGATTCCGTCGCCGGGGATGAGGGTCACGTCGTACACTGGGTCCTCGCTCCCTAAGGTGTCTCTTTGCCGGCGCGCGCGCGCCCGGTGCGGTCCTTGGGAGCCTGCCGGGCCTGGCGCTTCAGGATCCGCATCACTTCGGCGGGCGTGCGCGCGCGCTGGAGGATGCCGACCTCGGACTCCTTGACCTTGCCCCGCCGCACCACGGTGTCCTGGATCCACTTGAAGAGCCCGTCCCAGTACTCGTCCTCGCCGGCCAGGATGACCGGGAAGGCCTTCACCTTGCGAGTCTGGATGAGCGTAACCGCCTCGAACAGCTCGTCGAGCGTGCCGAAGCCCCCCGGCATGATCACGAAGGCCTGGCTGTACTTCACGAACATGACCTTGCGGACGAAGAAGTAACGGAAAGACAGCGTGCGCGTGAGATAGGGATTGGGCTTGAGCTCGTACGGCAGCTCGATGGCGAGGCCGACCGACTCGCCGCCCGCCTCCAGCGCTCCCTTGTTCGCGGCCTCCATGTCGCCCGGACCGCCTCCCGTGATG
>QHVP01000492.1:26671-28332 GCA_003222295.1 Acidobacteriota bacterium
ATCGCGACCCCCTTGACCTCGGAGAGGGTCTCGAACCCCTCCACGATCTCCCCCATGATGCGGAAGATCCGCCACGTGTCCTTGACCGCGAAATCCAGCATGGGGTCCCGGCGTGGCTCCAAGCGTCGCTCCTTCAGTACGTTCGGGATCATCATGATAGGACGGGGCCCGCCGTCCGACAAACACGGGCCGGGTGGAACCTCCGCCGGGGGTCGCGCGTTAACGAGACGGGTGCGGTCCGGAGGTGTGATGAGGCGAGGACGGTCGGCGCGCCTGGCCCTGGCGGTCCTGGCCCTGGTCCAGGCCGCGTGTTTCGTCGAGATCGACCACGTCCGGGACCCGGCCGCCGCCTTCCGCAAGGCGCGCGCGCAAGCCGAGCGTGACCAGGGCCGCCCGGGCCGGGCCCACCGCGTCAACGTGCTCGCCTTCGACGCCGATGAGGGCACGCTCGTACGCCTGAGCCTGCCCATCTGGCTCGCGCGCAAGATCGAAGGGCATATCGACCTCGGCGACGAGGGCGGGCGCGCGATGGAGCGGAGCGTCGGCCGCAGTCTCGCGCGACGGATCCACGTACAGGATCTCGCCGCCGCGGGCCCGGGGCTGATCGCGGACGTGGAGGACGACGACGGCCAGGTCCTCGTCTGGCTGCGGTGAGAGGTGTCCTCGTGGTCCAATGGCCCGCCCATGACGGAGCCGTCCGACCGGGACCTGATGGGCCGGCTGGCCGCGGGAGACCGCGAGGCGCTCGAGCCTTTGATGGAGCGGCACTACCAGCGCCTCTACCGCATCGCGCTGGCCTACCTGCGCCGGCCCGATGACGCGCTCGACGTCGTCCAGGAGACGTTCGTGAAGGCCTACACGCATGCGGCGCGCTGGGACGGCGCGGCGGAGGTCGCTCCCTGGCTCACGCGCATCGCGGTGAACCAGGCCATCGACATCTACCGCCGCCGCCGCCGCCGGCTGGGCAAGGAAGAGGCGCTCGACCATGCGGCACCGCAGGCCCTGGCCGTGGGCGATCCGTCTCCCGAGCGACGGGTCCTCGGCCAGGAGATCGGAGAGCGCGTCGACTCCGCGCTGCGCATCCTCCCCGAGCGCCAGCGCGCCATCTTCGTGCTGCGGCACTACGAGCAGCTCTCCCTCCAGGAGATCGCGCAGTCCCTGGACATGAGCCTGGGCACGGTGAAGAGCTCGCTGCACCGTGCGGTCGCGCGCCTGCGCGAACGGCTGCAGGGAGTGCGGTCGTGATCTTCCTCCACGGGCGATGGCGCCGGAGCACCGCGCTCCTGGCCCTGGGGGCCCTGGACGAGGCGGAGGCCGCTCGCACCCGCGCTCACCTCGGCACCTGCGCCGCCTGCGCGCGTGACCTCGCGGAGAGCCGGGCCGCCCTCGCGCTCGTGAGCCAGGACCCGCTCCGCGGCGCGGAGCCGCCGGTGCCTCTGGGCGCGCTGGTCGCGCGGGTTCGGGCACGGCTGGACGAAGCCCCCGCGGGCGGACGCGCGTGGCGGCCGCTCCTGGCCGGGGCGGGTCTCCTCGCGGGGGTCGTGCTGGCGGCGGTGGTCTCCCGCGCGCTGCTTCCGACGACGCCACCCGAGCCCGCGTCCCCGGCGGCTTCCGTGACCGCGTCGCCGTCGGAAGCGGGTCCGGTCGCCGACTCCGCCGAT